>JAHEZK010000019.1:22637-25383 GCA_023251115.1 Nitrosomicrobium frigidum (SeqCode)
TAAAAAGTAAAAAGTAATAAGGAAATAAGAGTACTTACGACAAGTTGGAAGAAACACAATTTAGATACAAAATAACACAGCTTTCCGATAACGGTACTAACATTACTTTGTCCCTAATTGAAGATATCGAATTAGAGTCAATATCACAGCAGCAGTTAATGTTGGAAGCTATTGACAGATCGATATCTGATGACGAGGTAAAGAAGCAAATAAAGCCAATCCTTGAAGCTATACTCCGGTCCCAACCACAAACCGTCATCAAGACTTATCCAAAGACGCTAGTTCAGATTAATATGCCTAGGAAAAAATACGAAAAAATAGGAAGCCCTGGAGTGGGCAGTGGCATTATCATTGATATCAAGGCCGATACCACGTAGAACTATTCTGATATCATAAATGACCATTTTAATTTCTTGGACAAATCTCTATTAGATAAGAAATGCAACTCAAATCAGGGTCTAAAAACGCAATAGTGCAAAAATAAAATAAGATACTAGACGGTATACATTATGCCGCCAGATACTATGGGGACTGAGTCCACATTTGCAATTTCCTTTATCCTAGCTATTAGAGCATTGAACCAAAGACTATCAATTCCCTGGCTCCAGATGGTTATCTTCTTGTAATCTCTCTTGACTCCATTACTAAAAAAACCGTTACAGTCTTCTACAGTGATATTGTTATATTTTTGACTAATTTCATCAACCAAATCTTTAGCCTGAGTCACTAGATATACGATTGTTAGTGTAGGAAAAGGTATAGTATTAGAAGCTGTTGAGGAGATATCTTCTGCCATACTATCTCATCTAATTATTTCATTTAGATAAATATCTTGTTTTTGTAATCACTATGATATTTATTGTCTTTTGCAAGATTTAATCTCAAGACTGATAACATGAACAGTAATACATAAACACATAAAGACAGATATAGTTCTAGAACATTAGATATTGTTCGATGAATGACCTTGAGTTCTTGAATGGTCTATTGGCAATGAACCCATCTTTTAGGTTTTCGGGATTAGTTGAAAAATCAGGACACCTTTGCGCCAGTGTATTCCGACAGGGGCTAAACGAGCACCTTAAAGGACGAAACCCAGAAATAAGCTATTCTCAATCTGCGTACATAGTTGAACTGAGGAAAATATTTGAATCTGAATTGGGGAATCTACACTCAATTGTTTACGTTTATGATAAGGTAATCATGTTTAGCATTCCAATAAAAAATCACATTGTCGTTATTTCCACAGATAAGAATATCGACATTAATTCTGTTTTCGAACAAGTACAGTCCTTCATAAAGAATTCTGAATCAGAGTTAGACATACAGCTTGATGTAAAAAATATTAGTCAAGAGAAAAAAGAAAGTGTCAGGAATTTATACGATTCTGGGATATCCGAAGAAATGATCGCAGAACAGGTTGACTTGAATTTGGCGACTATCAAAAGCCTTGTAAAAATTATCGCCACAAAGACAGACTAGTGCAAATTATTTTGTATTAACCATGAGATTTAGAAACCAAATCAACTCACTGTCTGACTAACTGACTGTCTGACTAACTGACTGAGTGACTGACACTTGCAAGCCAGTCGATGTCTGATTTAGTCCTAACCATACGCATCCATCTCAGTTTCTGTGCCCTGTGTTTTTATTTTGGTTATCTCCTTTTCAATCTTTTCAGCTTCCTGTAATAGTAATGGGATATCGCATGATACACCCGGAACAAGATTGCTTATTGTTGTGGATAACTCTGCTGCCGCTCTAAAATCTGGAATTCCTTCAATAATTTTTACCAACAATACGATTACATCAATACCCAACTCTGAGCTCTGATTTAATAATACTGCCGGAATTCCTCCTATAGTACCATTCTTCAGTAACGCTACTTTTGAATCTTTTAACCTGTTCCTTGCTCGTACTGTATTGCCAATTGCTGCAATTGAATATTCAGTTGGATTAGAAGCATTAGTAGATTGAGGATTTACACTGTTACTTGAGCTAATGATGAGGTCACATTCATTATCCTTCGCCCAATTTAACATTGTATTTCCAACAAGATAGTACAATGATGGCTCAATACTTATTTCCGAGATAAAAATTGCTGTCTTTAATTCCTCATTTGCGTATATTCTTACTGGAAAATAGGGAATAGAGTTTCTAACTACAGATAACTGAGAAAAGTACGATGATCCTATTGTTGCTATCAATTCTGTGTTGATTGAGTGAAGTATGCATTCAGATGCAATAGTATTTGTAATTCCAGTCGTTGCGAAACCATCTATCACTGTTCCACCTTTTAGATTCATTTTCTTTAAAGTCTTGATGACAAATGTCTGCGAGTTTGACATTGATTTATCTTAAGGATACTGCTTTAAGAATCTTAATGCACAAATTTGGAAAATTACTATCAGGTTAGACTCAATATTTCTAAAACCGAATCTCTATAATTTTAACAAATTTAGGATTCGTTGAAATTTTTCACGGTTCATGTGTTTTTTATATTCTTTGATACTTTTGATAATGTCTGTCCTTTCCTTATTGATTGGATCTCCTAGTTTCGCATGTATCGGTCCATGTAGAAAAATTGATTGAGATACGCTAGTCACATTCCTGCTCCTCCTTTTTGTACTTGATGTTTCAAAATCCAAAATTGTTGGTAAACCATCTGGTGACACTACTATATGCCGGTCAAGTCTGCTCAGTTGACCGTGGTCAAGTTTTAGGCAGTCAAGAAGGAAACACTGTT
>JAHEZK010000054.1 GCA_023251115.1 Nitrosomicrobium frigidum (SeqCode)
ATACAATCTATTGTATGTTCTATTCGTAATTTCCTAAGTTCGGAGTCATTCTCAATCCACGATGGATGATGAGTATCCCCGATAGCAAAAAGGGTAAAGGCATTTAGATTGGAGATGCTTATTTGCAAATCTAACAATAATTGCTTTATTTCCTTACAATCAGCATCACTTAGTGTTTTTGGATATGCATGTGGCACGTCACAAAGTATCTCGATTCCCTTATAACCAATTTCAGACAATGAGTTTATCGTGTCTTTTAGGGAATATTTTTTGAACGCGTTTGTACTAAATGCAAATTCCATATCTTCTTGTTATGGGCTCCAACGGAAATTGGGAGATTGTTTAAAAAATTTATATGCATTGTAAAGTGTTACCTTTTCGATATCATTGTTGCTGAAACCTTTTTTCTTCATTTCTCTTGCAACCAAAGGTACACTTAAAGGATCCGAGACTCCCCAATCAGCAGAGCTATTTATCATAATTTTTTCCACTCCGTTTTTTTCAATTATATCTATTGCTCTAGCAGGAGAAAGTTTTGTTACTGGATAAACAGTTAGGCCCGCCCAACAACCAAGTTCCAGAGTTTTCTCTATCGTCTCTTCAGTGTTATGGTCAATAAGAATTTTATTTGATAATTCTAGCATGTTCTTGGTTTTAAGAACAGATTTTGTCCGTTCGATACCTTCTTTTTTATTAACGTGGGGCAGGTGGATCATCGCAAGCATATCTTTTTTTAACGCAATATCTAATTGCAATTGAAATAATTCGTCCTCCAAGTCATTAATTAAGTTGTACCCAATTTCGCCAATTGCCACTACTCTCTGTCTGTCTAAATACTTTGACATGGCTTCAAGCGCATCCAGTGCAAGCGGTCTTTCTGTTGATTCTTTTGGATTCACAGACAAGCAAACGTAGTGATCAATAGCAAACTCTTTTGATCTTTGAGTTTCAAATGATATCATGTGTTCCCAGTAATCTTCAAATGTACCGACGGAGGTTCTTGGGCTACCCAACCAAAAAGACGGCTGGACAATTACCTCAATACCTGCCTTTGACATTATTTCGTAATCATCAGTAGTTCTAGAGTACATGTGTATATGAGGATCAAAAAAACGTCCCAAAAGTATTCACCTATATTGAAACGAATCCTTTTTTATATTTGTCTTGTGTATTTGAAAACCAAAAGAGGCGCCTGAAATTCATGCTCATCATTTACGGTTTAATTTAGATTAAATAACCATGATTCAAATTATTTAGATATACTTGGATATTAATGATAAAAACTATAATCTTTCTGTTGAAATAGATAAAATACATCTTCGGAATCCGACAATGCTTGCTTCAGGGATTCTCGGAATATCTCAAAGTATTTTTGAAAGATTGTATAAGGAGAATGTAGGCGCTGTTGTAACCAAGTCCATCAGTGTGAATCCGATGAAAGGATATCCAAATCCCACTGTAATTTCAATCGGGGGTGGGAGTTATCTAAATGCAGTAGGACTGTCAAATCCTGGCGTTGATGCGTTTTCAAAGGAATTATCTAAAAATAAGAAAATCCCAATAATGATTAGCCTTGTCGGTTCTTCTGAAAAGGAATTTTCAAGGATGGTCAAAGTTTTCGATTCATTGAGCATCTTAGGTTATGAAATCAACCTCTCCTGTCCTCATGTTTCTAAAATGGGTATGGAAGTCGGTGACGATCCAGAGGCGGTAAACAAGATTGTAAAGACCGTAAGGATGAACACCACAAAGCCAATTTCTGTCAAAGTGGGTGTTGGATCGATTGATGTTGTTGAACTTGCAAGAGTGGCAATAGATGCAGGCGCTAATATCATCACCGCCATAAACACACTAAGGGCAATGACTATTGATATAGAAACAATGATGCCAATTCTGAGTAATCGAGTCGGCGGACTGTCAGGAACGGCAATAAAACCGATTGGAGTGAGATGTGTCTATGAAATCTCTAAAAATATTAAGGCGCCTGTGATAGGTTGTGGTGGCGTTTCGTCATGGCAAGATATCATTGAGTACATGATGGCAGGGGCATCTGCTGTACAAATAGGTAGCGTATTAGGATCTAATGGCCCTAAAATTTTCAATCGGATCACTAAAGATTTAAAAAATTATGTTGAAAAGAAAGGAATGAAGAATATTAGCGAGATAGTAGGAATTGCCCACAAATATTGATAACAGGAGAATAGTTCGGATTGAGCAGACTATTGTCGAAACTCCTACCGTCAAAACTTTGGTTTTTAAAGATAGTTTGAGCCACACTGCCAAACCAGGACAATTTCTAATGATATGGATTCCTCGCATCGAGGAGATTCCAATGAGTGTGATGATAAATTCTAAGGATGGTTACGCAGCAGTTACAATAAGAAAATCTGGAGTTGGCTCCACCGCGTTATTTGAGCGGAAGACCGGTGACCTTGTTGGTTTACGAGGTCCATACGGCAACAGTTACACATTGAAAAAATCTTACAAAAAAATATTGATAGCAGGAGGGGGAACAGGACTCGTGCCATTATTGAGATTGGCCTCCTATGCGCAGAAGTTGAAGATTCAGAGTACTGTGATCATAGGTGCAAGAACAAAAGGCGAAGTTTTCTTTGAGAATATCGCAAGAAAAATCATTCAAGACAATGATTCATCACTAAAAATTTGTACGGATGATGGTAGTTATGGAATTAGAGGAACGACCGTCGAATTGATGAGTAAAGTATTGCACGAGAATACTTTTGATTGCGTCTTTACTTGTGGTCCTGAACTGATGATGAGAAAAGTTGTTGATTTGTCCAATGAAAATTCTATACCCGTCGAGGCAAGTCTTGAGAGATATATGAAATGTGGAATAGGTATTTGTGGAAGTTGTTGTCTTGATGCTTCGCTGGTTTGTCAGGATGGAACAGTTTTTAGTGGAAGACAACTCTCAAAGATGCTGGATTTTGGTAACTCTTATAGAGACAAGGATGGACAAAGAATAAACTATTCTTGATTAATTCCATTTGCATTGAATATGTGAAATGGTAGCCTACTTATGAGAATACAGACATTCTTTGTCAATATTTATCAATCTAGAAAATAGTCATACTTATCTACTTAGTTTTTATCCAAATCTGCAACTAGCTTCATGTTCTAAAATGAAGAATCGTTCAGAGATCGAAATAATGGCTGCCATCCTTAATGCGGCAGTTTCAAATTGGGAATACAAAACTACTATCATGATAAATGCAGGTGTATCACATTCTCAGCTAACACGTTATTTGATGACTGCCGTTGATAGGAAATTAATGGAGTACTCTGAGATCACAGGTTTATACAGGACCGCAGAGGCAGGACTTATATTCATAAAGAAGCACGAGGAGATGTGTAGGATTTTCCCAGCGATATCTGATTTACCTGAGGTTTCCCACAACAATTGTGTTATAAAAGGTTCTCTAAATGAGTAAATTATCTTATTGTAAATCCCATTAATTTAGAATCTGACCTGATTCTAAATCCTCACTGATCTTACATCTAGCCGAAGTTGTAGAATCTCGGCGTACATTCTATAAGCAGGAAAGGCAGCACCTTCTATTTCTTCTGCAATTGATTTGATATTTCTGTTGCTAGATAAAGTCACATCTGTGAAGACAATTCAGCGATCCTATATGATGCTTTTAGACGTTCTCGTTTTTCTTCAAGTATGTGCATCAAATGCAATATTCCTCCACCTACCATATTTATGAACAAAAAGTCAATCGTATCGATTACACTCAGTCAATTTTTTTAATTTCCTTCCACGTTTCGGTCAAGCAAAATCACCAAGCTTTTCATAGCATTCATTTTCTCTGTTTATCAAAATTATATATTCAAGCTTACAAATAATTCAACTAACCAATGACTAAAAAAATCGAAACAGCACTGAACGATTGGCATACCAGTGTTGTCAGCAAAATGACCCTAACCGATCCTTCAAAATTGGCAGAGTATGCGCTACACATTTCACGCATTGTAGCATATGATAATTTAGTTATTGATGATGAATTGTCAAAGATTGCTGATATTGGCAGAAAGATTGCAAAGTCTATGAAAAACTCATCTGAATTTAGGCCCACTCAATTGATCGAGAAAATAAATCATCAATTGTATAAGGTTGAGAACTATAAGGGGAATCGAGATGATTATTACAATCCTTCAAACAGTTTGCTCAATACAGTGATTAAGAGAAGGACGGGAAATCCTATTACCTTGTCGATACTATACATCCAATTGGCCAATTCACTAAACTTTGCGCTCTATCCAGTAAATTTTCCGTCCCATTTTATGGTAAAACATATTTTGGATGATGAAGAAAATGAGATAATAATTGATCCATTTAACGAGGGGAGAATAATGGATGATTACTCTCTAAAAGAACTATTGGATCATTTTTATCCTAAAATGAATATTGCTTTAACCAGAAAATTGGTGGCCAAGGCATCAAATCCAGATGTAATCATACGTATGTTAAACAATTTGAAGACGAGCTTTTTCGAGTGTCAGGATTTGGATAGTGCAGAACTTGTTAATGAGATGATATTGGATATCAACAGAGATGACCAACACAGTCTTCGAGATAAAGGAATGGTGTTTCTACACAAAAAGAGTTATTCGCAAGCACTAGAGTTTTTTAGTCGATACCTAGAAAAATTTCCCGAAGCCAACGATGTTGATACCATACTAGAATTAATACGAAAGATAAAAACTAATGATTTTTGAGATAATTAGTAAGTTCAGATTACCCGGGATATCAAAAATGATATATTTCTGCTATTCTCAATGTTTCAATTACCATGGAAGATAATTCCCAGTTATTGGACTCAGTGTTCCTCGATGGGTCCAGAAAAATAGTAGTGTGTAAAAATGATATTGATCTGAGTAAAAAAAATGACAACACCATATTCATTTTAGGTGTTGAAGAATCACGAGGCTCTGCAGGAGGAAGAATAGGCGGAGCAGGACTTAGGAGAATAAGTACGATTGGTTGTTATGAAATTACAAACGGGAACATCCAAAAAATATTTGAAACTGAAAATGAAGATATTATTTCAAAATTTGAAGTACCATTAAGTGCAGTGGCTATGGACATTGGATTATCAAACGGTACTCCAAAGGTAGTACAGGGAGTCGTCGACGAAGAGCTCATAAAGTCTTACCTCATCTTGATACGATAGATAGCAAAAGCTTGCTTCACATAATCCGATCTACTAATCGGATTTACAGTGTATTCAAAAGTACGATTAGTTTGAGATCATAGAACAAACCAACAATCCAACCAGCGATTGCTACCTTGTATGTTCTATTCAGTTCTGTTTATTATGATATAAATTGGGATAGAAATCAATAACCTGATACTTGATAACACACAGCAAATCTATAGCAGTTTTTGATTCTGGATTGGGGTCTTTATCTGTAATTAGACTTTTACGGAGTCAGATCTCAAAAGAAAATATTATTTATTTTGCCGATAAAAAGAATTTTCCGTACGGCGAAAAATCGACCCATGAACTGGAGCAAATAATGGCAGATACCATCAAAATCCTCATAAGTTTTGCTCCAAAGATAATTGTAGTTGCTTCTATTACCCCTTCCATTCAAATATTGAACAAGATAAAATCCATGAGCCATATTCCCGTTATGGGTGTCTCTATTCCACTGAAAGAGGCTTCAACAATTACAAAACGGAAACATATTGGAATAATTGGCACCAAGGCGACCATAGAAAGCAAACAATTAGACGAACAAATTAAGTCGGAAGTACCTCAGGACATTTTTGTTACTAAATTCGATGCATCAGAAATAATACAAATAGTTGAGAAAGGAATTTTCCTTCAAGATAATAATTACACATCTGACTGCTTGTCGCGGATACTTAAAGGGATGGAAGACACAAATCTAGATGTCCTGGTATTATCAAGTACGCATTTATCTTTCATAAAATCACATCTAGTATCAATGTATCCTTCAATAAGGATCATTGATCCTGCCGTTAATGCAGTAAAAGAAATTAAACATTATCTCAAATCACAGAACATATTAAGAAAAAGTGGTCTAGGGAGAATTAGGATCATTGTTAACGGAGATAAGGAAGAATTTCAGGCACTCCTTAGAGAAATGGGGCTCTCCGGTCCTGTTGAAAGTTTTGAAAAATGATGGCATTTTTAGCTGAAAGAAATTTTTGTTTCAATTTTAACCAGCGATTATGTTAAATATTCATAAATCACCTCTTTAGAAGATGGCAAGCCGACCTAATTGGGACACGTATTTCATGCTTCAAGCAGAGGTAGCTAAATTACGATCAAATTGTTTGAGTCGTCAAGTTGGTTGTGTAATAGTTAAAGACAATAGACAAATAGCTACCGGATATAACGGCACACCTTCTGGTATCAAAAACTGTTTCGATGGAGGTTGCCCAAGATGCCTTGACAAGCAGAATAACAAAATAAAATCTGGTGAAAATCTAGAAAGATGTTACTGTACTCATGCAGAAGCAAATGCAATAATGCAGTGTGCGCTTTTTAGAACAGGCAGTACTAAAGGTTCCACGCTTTATTCAACATTTTCACCCTGTCTAGAATGCAGTAAGATGGCTATTAGCGTAGGAATTGGTAGGATAGTCATTCTTGATTCGTATCCCGAAGACGGTATTGAAATATTAAAACAAACAAGCATTGAGATATCTAAATTAGAAAAGGGCGACATTTTATCCTGGATTTCAAATTTGAAGGTGGTAAATGCCTAAACATCATCAAATTCTATGTCTATTTCTCATACAGTTATAACCAAATTATCTATTTACTTGAAAACTTGTATTATTTTTAGATTGCATTTTTCAAAGTAGAATACTATGGATGCAATAACATGGCCGTGGGAAACTCATTTATAAAATATTTACCTACCAGTAAATGTGACGTTGAGTATTACATTTGACCATGGTCCGAAATCGGCAGTCATTATGACAATCTTACTAACCACTGTAATTATCTATACTACTATCTCTCATCAATTCCTATTTGCACCTCCACCCGAGATGATGGTTGATCCGACACTTCATCCAGAGAATGTTACTGCATCTATTGGCAATCTTATCATGGTTAGCTTTAGTTCGGGTACAGGAATGAGAATGCCTGAACCCGATAAACCTACAATGGAGGTTTCTTATGTAGGTGGCGGTAACTTTAGGGCAACTACCAATATCTCAGACTTTGGAACTGTGATGATTGAATCCGGAGCAAATGGATCGTCTACAATTCATGGACAGGGAATGATAATGGATTCAAAAGGTGAATTAGCAACTTATAGAATTCAAGGCGTGGGCAATATGGGTACTGACGGATATTTTATAAATCATGGAATGATATTCTTCAATCCTTCAAGCGGTGTATTCAGTGAACTTTCAGGTACTGTTGGTATTTTTGCAAATGAAGTAAATCAAAAAGGAAATGCAGTAACCAAAGTTTGGCAATTACAATGAGCTTTTGTAGGGTTGTAGGGTTCTGTCGGGTCCTCGTCGGATTTCCTGTTTTTAGAAGATTGTAAATTTTCGTCGGGTGTTATACGATAGAGTGTTCCATCTTACCTTCAATGATCAAGACATCACCTGCAAATTTTTTCGATTTTGAATTTACATACCATTTGTACTTGATTTCGACAATTTTACACCCATAGAATCGTGTTCATAAAATAAAACCGACTTGTTTTCTAATAAGCATAATCGGTTGGTGCGTATCCGGTGAAAGAAGGCACCAACCAATTGACTACCCTAACAATGAATTCAAGATAGCGTACTGTTATGTACCAAATTTTTATTTAAAACTTCTAATATGAGTATCTAACTTCTATCAGTCGAAAAATGTACTTTACTATCCTGGTATAGATTTTGCAGAACCCAATTGAACAAGAAAAGATTACATCTTTTGAAATAATACCTAGGTAAGGTAATTTATGAAATTATCGAGTATTTTTTTTAAGTACAGATTTGTGGTTAGTTTCTAATATCCGACGATTATTTACAGACATTTAGCCGACGTAGAGTTTACAGAACCAGTTGTAGAAAGATATATTAGATTGGGAACAGGAGTTAAAATTATGACTAGTTCAAAAAGAGACATGTACGTCTGCTTTTCAGAAAATGAAATGCGTATCCTTGATGACTACGCGAGAAGTAAAGGAGCTCTGAATATTAGTCAGGCTTTGGAATCATTATTAAATGAAAGAAAGAAGGAAAATTAATTTTAATTAATATT
>JAHEZK010000122.1 GCA_023251115.1 Nitrosomicrobium frigidum (SeqCode)
ATCAACACCCTCCATAGACTGTAAAACTATTCTTAAATCTCGTATATCCCCTTTGATCAACTCAAAATTGTATTTCTTATTTAAAATTCTTAGTGCTCTATCACCAAAAGAGAGATTATCTAGAATTCTTACTTTATAACCTCTGCTCAGTAGCTTCTCCACAACATGAGAGCCCAAGTATCCTGCTCCTCCAGTTACGAGTATTTGCCTCATCAAGTGAACTGAATTAACTATGCCGATAAATTGTTTACTGAAGCTTCGAAAAAAGCAACCATATATAATACACCAAATTATCTTATTAGAAAAATTATATCATCTAGAAAATTGGTGTATAGTATCATGTAGTATTTCTAATTCTTCTTTTATCTCATCTCTACTTCTCCATCTATGAATATCAATAAACAGACTACTATTGACAAAATTTTCTCCTACTGAACACTTCTTTTTAGGTGCATATTTCTTGTACAACGGAACTTTATATTGTACTGTTTTATATCCTGCACTGATTACTTTACCTGGTTTTTGATTGATTCCTTTTATGTCAGATTCTGAATCCTCAAGTATTTTTTTTCTGTTATGTGTTAATTTGTTAAGAAATGCGGTACGATCAACCTTTGCAATTTTTTCATTGAATTTACAGCCTAAAATCATAAATGAATGTTCTATTCCTTTAGGTATTTGTGGTGGTATTATAGCATCTGGAAGTTTATTGATTATGTACAGTGCATTATTCCTGAAGGTAGCAATTATTTTTGGTAATTTTTTAAGCTGTACCCTGCCAAATGTTGCCTGTGCATCTGTCATCCTAAAATTATAGCCTACAGAAGAATCATCTTTGTAATATTCACCATGATTCCGTATTCTTCTACATTTTTCTGCAAATTCCTCATTATTAGTGGTAATCATTCCTCCTTCTCCAAGAGTTGTTATGTGCTTTGTTTCTTGGAAGCTAAAAATTCCACATTCGCCCATTGAGCCTACAATCTTTCCCTTGTATTTAGCCCCCATAGATTGTGCGCAGTCTTCAATGACAAAAATTCCTTCATCTCTCATTTTCTTAATCATTTCATATCTGCATGGGTGACCAAGCAAATGTACCGGTATAGCGTAATTTATCGAATCATTATCAAAATCATAATTCATGCAGTACGATGTTTCGTCAATGTCGATAAAACATGGAGTTGCATCACACGCTAGTACTTGTGAGGTAGTTGCTGTAAAAGTTATACAAGGCACAGCTACCTGGTCTTTTTTTCCTACGCCTGCAGCTTTTTGTGCTACAAACAAAGCAGCAGTACCAGAATTTACTGCAATACCATATCGACAGCCATGATAGTTAGCAAATTCTTTTTCAAATCTTTGAATTTCTTCGCCACCAAGATACTTGTTAGTATAACCCGAGAGAAAGGAGGCATTTTTAATGAATTTAGTAACTGCCTCAATCTCTTCGTTATCAAACCTCTTTATCATAACTAGTGCTATTTTGTAATTGTATTTAATCTCTAACCTTTTTTATTTTTAATCCGTTGTGATTTGTTACGGCATTCCACCCATCATAGAATCTAATGTCTGGGCTCCACCCATTCCTAGTTTCTGTTTCTTTCTTATTATAGGTGCTAGTTTATCACGATACTTTTCAATTAAGCGAGCCTGCTCGGTTCTTAGTTCTTGATTTGACAGATATTTAGAACGCCACACTGTATTAGAAAACTCATCAACATCAGACCAGTCCATCTCGTCATATTCTTTTGTCCAGTAAGTCGTTCCTGGATAAGGGGCTAGTATAGAAAATCCAATAATTTCTGGATCAACTTCATCAATTAGTGCTTCAGTTTGTTTTATGGTCTCATATGATTCAAGGGGTGTACCAAGAAGACAATATGTTCTTCTTTTTATGGCATATTTTTTTGCAACTACAAATGCCCTTCTTATCATTTCGACCGTGGTTCCCTTATTGATATCTCGATGTATCTCAGGCGAGCCAGATTCTAATCCCATCCAGAATTCTTCACAGCGAGCCTTTACTGCCCAATCACATATCTCGTCATCCATTTTATCACATCTCATATTACAACCCCATGGTACATCCAACTTTTGAGCTACCATTTCTTTACACAAATTCAAAAAGTGAGCCTTTGACGGATTTGTTTCTGCATCGTTCATCTTGAAAAATGTGATATTGAACCTGTCTCTTACTTCAAGCATTTCTTGCACGACTAGCTTTGGATTTCTACCTCGGACTCTTATTGGACGCTCGTATTTGATTTCACCATTTACCAAGTCTGCCTTTCTCCATATTGTTCCAAATTGACCTTCAGCGCAGAACGTGCACCCAAAGGCGCATCCTCGCTCAGTCATTATGGAAGTTACACGTCTGCCTTCTTCTTTTTCAGCTATGGCAATGTACCTGTTAAGATCAATAGAGTCTCTGTCTGGATTTGGGATACTATCAACGTCCGCTATTGGAGGGTTACTAACTATTCTGCTAGAAGCAGTACCATTAATTATATCCAACATAGATTGTTCGCCTTCTCCCATCACAAGATAGTCTATGGAAGGTTCTTGCAAAATCTTATGAGGTTGTAGTGATGGGCCATATCCACCAGCAACAGTTTTTATTTTTTTATTTTCTGCTTTGACTAATTTGCTTAGGTGGAGCAGGTGAGGTACTTGGGGAGTTGTTCCACTAAATCCAACGGAATCCGAATCTATTACTTTGTTTAGAATTTCTTCATCGGAGTCAAAATAGCCATCAAGAATTTGTACTTCAAGATTATCTTTGTATCGACTCTTGATAAATGCTGATACATACATTAGGTTAGTGGGTTCCCATACACTAG
>JAHEZK010000123.1 GCA_023251115.1 Nitrosomicrobium frigidum (SeqCode)
TTCCATTAAATGCTTGTAAGACATTTTTTCATTCCTAAAAACTCGTCCAATAGAAAAGATCCGCCCATATGTCGGCTTATTCTCTGAAAGATATTTTATAGTAACCGGTGTAGTATGTGTACGAAGAACTGTTTTCTTTGATTTTTCAAGGTTCCAATCGTAATTCCATTCATACTTGTGAAAGTCCGAAACTTTGTTACTGATCACAGAATCTATATTGTCATCAATTAAATTTGACATATAGAACGTATCTTGCATATCCCTTGCCGGATGATCTTGGGGAGTAAATAATACATCAAAGTTCCAAAAACAAGATTGAATCGTTGATCCTTCAATTTCAGAAAATCCCATAGAAACAAAAATTTCTCTGATTTCAGCAATTATATCGGTTAGAGGATGTGTTCTTCCTATTACGAAAGTGCGTACGGGGGAAGTAACGTCTATTTGTGTAAACTTCTCATTTTTCCACTTACCACTTTTCAGTATCTCAGATGTGAGTATCCCTATCTCATTATCTTCATCTAACTTTATGTCAGGTACAATTTTTTTTCCTTCCTTCGTTAGAGAAACAAGGAAGGATTTTTCAACATTCTCCTTTATATAACCGGGACGATTCTTCAAGAGAGTAAATCCATGCAGCTCATCTTCGGATAACTCGGCCAGTTTAATCCTTTTCAATTTTGATAATTGTTGTAATAGAATCTCTTCGAATGATAGACTCTCAGAATTATTTGTAATCTGCAGGCTGTCTGATACTTTTGTCAACCAACCATTTCTAATGGCATTTTTTAATCCAACACCGAATTCACTATTTGACATGCGACATTGATTAGCAAACTCACCAATCTTGATACTTTTTTGACCAGTTTTTTTTATCTCATTAATTATTCTTCTTTCGGGTAATGTTATAGAATCTGCGGGTTGAATCTTCTCATTTGGGTTTTTATTTTGTGATTCGGAAGTTAGTTCAAGTATTGACTCCTTTTGAATAGAGATGGATACCATTTCCTTGTACTTTAACCACTCAATTCCGCGTCTTACATTATCCAGCGAAAGGTTCGTAAGGGTTGCAAGTTTCTCAATCTCTATATTGTCGTCATTGACAAGTGAAAGAAGAATTTTTTTCTCTATTTTATGCAAATTTAATTGCGTCATTTAAATATGGATCAGACATTGATGGAATACTTTTTAAACGTTTAAAGCTCTCGATTATTGTATATATAGGAAAATGAATGAGTCATTTAAAGAGAATTTTGATGATTTTGAAGTTACCCCGTGGAAAGTCGAGGGATCGGTAGATTATGCTCGATTAATAAAAAAATTTGGAACTCAAGAAATAACTAACGAAATACTTGAAAAAATTGAATCATTCACAGGTGAATTACATCCTTTGCTTAAACACAAATTCTTTTTTTCACACAGAGATCTTGATTGGATACTAAACAAGTACGATAATAATGAAAAATTCTATTTGTATACTGGAAGAGGACCATCTGGCATGGTTCACCTGGGACATCTAATGCCATGGTTCTTGACTAAACACTTGCAAGATAAATTTGATTCTAATCTGCTGTTTCAGATAACTGATGATGAAAAGTTCTTGTTTGGAAATCAAACATTGGATGAAATCAAGAAAAATGTGTATGAGAATATCCTTGACATAATTGCAATTGGTTTCAAAAAGAGTAAAACAAAAATAATTATCAATTCAAGACACATCAAGCATCTTTATTCAACTTCACTTGAAATAGCAAAAAGGATAACGTTTTCAACAGCAAAGAGCGTATTCGGTTTTACCAACTCAACCAATATTGGAATGATTGGTTTTCCACCGCTTCAGGCTGTCCCCTGTTTTCTTCCATCCATAATCGAAGGAAAACCTACACCTGTACTAATTCCCGCTGCAATAGATCAGGATCCGTACTGGAGATTGACACGAGATATTGCCGAAAAAATTGGATTTTATAAGCCTGCACAGATACACAGTAAATTTTTACCGAGTTTACAAACAATAGGAAAGATGTCATCATCGAGTCCTGAAACTGCGATATTTACTACTGACGAGACAAAAATAGTAGAAGAGAAAATATCAAATGCTTTCACCGGAGGTCAACCAACTATTTCTCTTCAGAAAAAATTGGGTGGAAATCCTAGTGTATGCTCCGTATTTTCATATCTCAAGTATTTGTTTGATACGCCTGCGGAGTCGAATGAGAGGGAACTAAAATGCAGAAGCGGCAATCTACTTTGTGGAGAATGTAAACATGATTTGTCCGACGACTCAACTGCATTTATATCAATGTTCCAGAAGCGGAGGGAAAAAGCTAAAGACATTGTTTCCGATTTTATGTATAGTGAGGAAAGTTGAGCGGTTGGAAAAAGTGACGAGATTTGAATGTCTTGACTCATACGAAACCGAAAAATTAGGTAGCATGTTGTTCCGGGATAAAGACAGTGTCCACTTTGTGGTTGAAGTCATAAAAATTATTGATAACGAGATAATACTAATGTTGAAAGACAAATCATGTCATGCCGTTCTAATGAAGGATAACATAAATGCGGTTAAATTAAGGGAATTTGTAGGAGAACTAATATTCGGACCTATGATAGTTAATAGGACATTTGGTCAGGAAAATATCTTGAATGTTATGCATGAAACTTAATTTTGAACAGATTGCTTATATCTAACACCTTAGACGTGCAACTAGCTTTAATCAGTTCTGCATCTTAACATAGTAACGGCAACGAAATAATCATGTACTAGCCTTAATTAATACAATGATAGTTTGTTTC
>JAHEZK010000020.1 GCA_023251115.1 Nitrosomicrobium frigidum (SeqCode)
CGACAACAATCAATCTCCTCCAGTAAGTCCTGAACAGGAGATATGTGGAGACGGCCAGGATAATGATGGAAACGGACAGATTGATGAGAATTGTAATGTAGGCGATGTCCCACAGGATGATGTCCCACAGGGTGACGACAACAATCAATCTCCTCCAGTAAGTCCTGAACAGGAGATATGTGGAGACGGCCAGGATAATGATGGAAACGGACAGATTGATGAGAATTGTAATGTAGGCGATGTCCCACAGGGTGATGCAGTAATCCAATCCAATGATGAAAAAAAAAGCTTTGACAAATTTGGAGTACTGAAAATCTTTCAGACAAAAAAAGATGGTCAACAATGGTATCTTAAATCTAATCCCAATAGCGATCCGCAGTTCTCACCTCAAACAACCTTAACAAAAAACCCTGATGGTTCCTTTAAGATAAAATCCACGAAGGTCAGAATGGGAGTATTTACTTCCTCAGGATTTAATCCCGAAAAAATTGATACTTTAGACCACAGCAAGATTGCAATGACCGGATACATGCAATCTCCAAACGATTGGAGAGATGTAGAAATAACTGGATATGTCAAGCTGAACAGCGGCAATAATGATAACTTTGTTTGGTACGCAAGAGGGGCAAGACATACTGGGTTCGGAGCTCCTGCAGGATGCGAAGGTACCGCATACAAGGGAGACTTGTTTTACGATGGTAATACGAGATGGACTAAAGAACAATGGCATACTGGTGGATACGCTTTTGGTGAATTAGGAAAAAATATTGGACCCATCAGCGGTAAGTGGGTAGGATTAAAAGTAATCATGTATAACGCAGGTGAAAATGACAAATCTGCAGTAAAATTAGAGCTTTGGGTAGATAAAAACAACAATAATAATTGGATTAAGGCAAATGAAAAAACTGACAAAGGCGGTTGGGGAAATGCCGGAAGAGAATGTGGTGGTAAAGCCGATCAGATAATAACGTGGGGTGGACCAATAGCCGCGTTTAGGTGGGATGGAGCTACAGACGTTGATATCAAAAAATTTAGTGTAAGAGAAATTGCACCCCACATCTAAATTTATCCTACTCAACCAACTCATCATGTTTATCTCAATAACAAAATTAATAAGAAAAACAATCTCTATATGTAGTGAAGTATGTTTAATGAAATTATTATCTAGATCAAGATTTACTGTGGTTGGTGTCAATGAATGACTTTACAAGAACAAACTTCAAGATATTCAGAGGTTGAAAAAAGTAAATGGCTCGCAAGAGTATTGATGGTCATTGCTGTAGGATGTGTTCTAGCAGCTAAAATTTATTTCACAATTTCACTTGTGGATCCATTAATAGGTATCTACAGTTTTCTCACTAGCTTTGTTTTACTCAGTATTCTAATTCTTTCCTACTTTAAGTACAAAGATCCATACCTAAACGCTAGAAATATTGATGTGTCAAATGGTCCCCTAATAAGTATAGTAGTACCTGCAAAAAATGAAGAAAAAAATATACGAAATTGCGTTCAGTCCTGTCTGAATCAAACATATGAACAAAAGGAAATAATCGTTGTTAATGATGGTAGCACGGACAGAACTGGTGAAATTCTCGATGAATTGCGCAAGGAAAACAGAACAGAGAGTTTTCATATATTGCATTTATCAAAGAGTGTTGGAAAGAAAAAGGCTGTAGAAGCAGCAAGTGAGATCGCCCGCGGAGAAATATATGCCTTTATGGATAGTGATTGTGACATGGCTTCCGACGCAGTCGAAAAGGCTGCGAAAATTTTTAATAACGATAGAAAATTAGGCGCCTTAACTTGTCATGGAAGTGTCAGGGATGCACAACGTGGCAATACAATAGAAAAACTTCAACAGGTCTATATAGATATATCATGTAGATCAATTAAAGCAGCCGAGAGTTCCTTTCGCTCAGTAACATGCTGTTCTGGGTCACTCAGTTTTTACAGAAGAGTTGCAATTCAGGACTTTATTCACGAGTGGGCCAATGATAGATTTTTGGGAATAGATTTTAAGTTTTGCACTGATAGAAGAATGACGGCACATGTATTGGGTACTCGTTCAAAACATGATATCTCTCTAGAAAAAAATCAAAATCAGCATATGCCAATCTTGCAAACCGGCGCTGATGACATCGAGACAATGAAAAACTCTTTTGACCCAGATACAGAAATTTCCAATAGACCAATAAAATGGAATGTAGAATATTCCAACAGCATAAGGGTAAAGGTTGGAGTGCCAAAGACGTTCGAATCACTAGCAAGACAACAAATACGCTGGAAGAAGAGCTTTATCCGTAGTCTGTTTGCAACAGGTGGAATATTTTGGAAAAGACCTTCTTTTATTGCACTTTTATACTACATTCAAATAGGAATGAAGCTTATTAGGCCATACATTCTTTTTTACACAATTGCAATTTTACCAATAAGAGGCGACTTTACTTCAATCTTGTTTTGGATTGCCGGTGTAATGTTTACAGGCATGATTTATTCTATAGAATACAGACTTAGAAATCCACATGACGGTCTTTGGTTGTACAGACCGCCCTTTACGTTCATTACTACGTTTGTATATACCTGGCTCTTGATATATTCGGCAATAACCATAAGAAACAGGAGCTGGAGATAGCCACAAAATATGAGTTTATTGCAGTTGGAGAAGTATTGTTTAGAGTGATTCCTAAATGCGATACATTAGCGTGATTTTTGTTACCTTCATGATGATAGTAGGCTTTTCGGTAATTATGATGAAATTCACAGGATATTGGCCGTGCAAAATTGGTGAGGCCATTGAAATAAAAGATGTTAGCTGCAAAAAAAATATCCAAGAAAATGTGGATATCATACTGAATTCAAGTCATATTTCATTACCTTTCCATTTTCCACTACTATCTCTTCAAAATATCTGACTACGGTAATTTCAGATATTAGTGGCGTTTTGAGTTTCTTGCCATTCACCATATCCAAAATCATCGCAGGAAAATTCGCACCGGCCAAAGCAGTAAAAATAGTACCACCACCTAATCTAGGATTAACCTCCACTACGTTGAGAATACCATCTTTTGTTTCTTTCATCTGAATGCAACAAGGTCCTATTATCTTTAGGTATTTTGCAATAGACTTGCATGTCTCTGAAATCGACTCATCCATAACAATTTTACCCATTGTGGATATTCCAGCTCTTGTTTGTAGTCTGATTCGCGGAACAGCAATAATCGGTTCACCTTCCAAATCCGACAGTACATCTATAGTGTATTCCGTACCTGGCAAATATTCTTGAAAAATCAGGTTATCGTTTTTTGATTGGACGTATTTTAGATCATCTTCGTTGTCTATTTTTACTATTCCTTTGCTTCCTTTACCGTATCTTGGTTTTGCAATTAGCGGAAATTCTCTTATTTTATCAGGGTCAGCCGTTGTGAAAGGTAATGCAAACTTTTGTGAAAGAAAAGTAAAAGTCTCCATTTTGTCCCTGCATTTTTCCATGACTCCTTCATCGCTTACAACAGCCAACGCTCCACGCTCCAATAATTTTCCTTTGTTTTTACTAAAATGATATATGTCATAGCCTGACGATGGCATCAGAATACCAATATTGTGCTTTGCAATTATTTCAAAAAGTCTAGTCATGTATGATTGGTTATCTATTTCTGGTAACACTTCATGCGCATCAGACAAATAAAAGCCTGCTGAGATAGGATTTGTGTCTGAGCTTACTATTGTTACAGGATAATTTACCATTTTTAGAGATTTTATTGTATTAATTGCAGCCGGTGCGGAAGCACCTGGAACTAACACAGTAGAATTTGAGGCGCCATTCAAGCTATATTCATATCCGAAATGAATTTTGATTCAATATCATATAAAAATTTTCAGACTATTTCTCTTAGCCGTCCTACAGAACGTTATTATTTCAAAATAAACTAAAATATGCAATCAAATAACTAAAATGCACTTGCTTGATCTAAAAAAGGATTATCATGTTCATAGCAACTACAATGACCATTCACCTCAAGATTTGTCGGTTGAAAGAGTAACAAGATATGCTGAAACAATTAACTTGGATACTTTAGCGTTCACAGAACATGTAAGAAAAACCTCTGATTGGATACCTAAATACCTTGATGATATAGACCGGATTATATCATTGGGTACCAAGATGACCATAATTGCCGGTTTTGAGGCAAAAATTCTGAAAGATGGAACTGTGGATGTACCCCCTGAATATGAAGGCCATTTTTTGATTGCAAGTTTTCATACAAAATATTACAATAAGCAAGATTGGCTTTTTTCTTTGAAATCGGCAATTTCCTTACCATATGTAAACGTCATTGGCCATTTGGCTCCAGAAGAATCATTCGATTTGTCCGATGAGGAGTTAGTCGAATTATCACAATTATTGAAAAGCAATAACAAAACAATTGAAGTCAATGCAAAATATCGCAGACCACCGATGAAATGGTTGCAGATATTCAAAGAAAATAATATTAATCTACATTTGGGTAGTGATGCTCATAGCCTGACTGAAGTGGGTAATTTTAACTCTATTACCAGTTTAATAGAATATATCAATAATTAATTTCGATTAAGAAATGATAATGACAAGATACTTTTCTGCTCAGCTTATTTGCCATTGATCAAATACAATATTACTAATGAGTATCAATATTTTAAAGCGATGACAAAAACAGGTACTAGGTTACAGAATAATGAAGTGAAAAATGAATTACGCCTTTTGAAATGCTCGCTTATTTTGAACCGCTGAATTATCTTTCCATTCTCTATCGAGGGAATCAATTAAGACTAATCAAAATGGAAATTGAACAATAATATTTAAATTATCTAAACAGCATATAGAAGGGAGATTTTTCATTTATATGTCTAAGATAGTGATTATTGATTCGCAAGTTGCAGGAATTTCAGGCGACATGCTTTTGAGTAGTTTAGTAGACATAGGTGCAAATAAAAAAAAAGTAGTTGATTCCATTTATGCGTGCCAAGACTATTTTGAAGGCTCCAAAATACGTAAGGTTGATTTCATAAAAACCACATCATATGGAATTTCCTGCACAAAGTTATTATTCGAATACAAGGATTCGACAAGATCACGGTTGGGCAGTGTAGTATATAGATCAATTGCCTCTTGTTGTGACTCCTTAAATTTATCCAATGTTGCAAAGTCATTTGTTCTTAATTCAATCAAAACAATAATCACGGCAGAATCAAAAATACACGGCAGTAAACATGACGACGTACGACTACATGAAGTCTCAACAGTGGATACTGCTGCAGATTTGATCGGTACAACCGTAGCTTTGGATGATCTCGGGCTTTTATCACACAAATTCTATGCGACCGATGTTGCAATTGGTAACGGCATGTTACAATTTTCTCACGGTGTTGTTCCCAATCCCGGTAATGCAATACTGGAAATATTAAGGAATTCACAAATATTATTGGTTCCAGGAAAAATTGATGGCGAGCTTACAACCCCTACTGGCGCAGCGATGCTAGTTAATTTGGCTTCTGAACATATTTCTCAGTATCCTCCATTCATTCCCGAACAAATAGGAAACGGCGCTGGTCAAAAAGACGGAAAGAATGTCGCAAACATACTCAGATTAGTTGTAGGCCAATCAAATTCTAAGATAGATCATACATCAGAAAGTGTATATGAGATTGAAACAAACGTCGATGACGCTACAGGAGAGACAATAGGCAATATGATTGAAACCTTATATGCAAATGACGCAAAAGACGTTACCGTTCTTCAGGGCATCTCCAAAAAGAACAGGCCTTCCTTTGTTATTAAAGTCCTGAGCGACAAAACATCTCGTGATTCCCTAGTTAAGTTACTATTAAATGAAACAGGTTCTCTAGGATGCAGAATTCATGAGATAAACAGGATAATAATTCCCAGATCTTTTATAACGGTTCCCATTACAATTGGGAATCAGAGATTTGTAGTCAAGGTAAAGCTTTCAAAGGATAAGGATGGAATAATTAAAATGATAAAGCCAGAATATGACGATATTAAAAAAATTGCAACAAAACTAAAGGCCCCCTACAGAAAGGTATTTGATATCGTATACTACGAGGTATTCAAAAAATACAATAGATGATAAATTTGGAAGAAATTCTTTATCAAAGGCTGGTTTCATGGTTTCAAGATAAAAAAGAAAAGACTATAGTTGCTTTGTCAGGAGGTGTCGACAGTGCCGTTGTTGCTATGGCGGCAAAGAAAGCATTAGATAAAAATGCCATCGCTGTTACTGCAGATTATAATACACTTTCATCTGACGAATTAACATCTGCAAAAACAATTGCACAAGAAATAGACATTCATCATAAAATAATAAAATACAATGAATTAGACAATACACAGTTTGTTAAAAACGACTTGATGAGATGTTATCATTGCAGAACTGAACTTGCAGCTTACTTGTTAAGAGAGGCAGAACGAATGGACGTGAAATTGATTGTCGATGGTACAAATACCGATGACTTGATGGATTATCGACCCGGAATCGTAGCCCTGAGAGAAAACGGTGTAAAAAGTCCACTTGTAGAGCTTGGAATCAATAAAGAGAATGTAAGAAATATCGCAAAGTCAAACAACTTGACAGTTTTTGACAAACCATCAAACTCCTGCTTGGCGTCAAGAATACCACATGGAACTCCAGTAACATTTGAAAAACTTAGAAGAATAGAAAAGGCTGAATTATTAGTCAAGTCTATTTTCAATGTAAGGCAGGTTAGAGTTCGGGATCATCAAAACATGGCAAGAATTGAAGTTGGCAAGGCAGAAATAAAAGAGATGTTTGATACAGACAAACTGTCAGTAATTGATTCAAAACTAAAGGAGCTCGGATTCAAGCACATTGTGTTAGATCTATCAGGCTACAAAAGTAATGAGAATATTAATGTCCATTCTATCAACAAAAAGATAATCTAACCGAAGATCGATACTACATACATAAACGTGCCTTGATCTGATAGAAAGATTAACATTGAACAGATTAGGATCGATCGTATGGCAAATCTAAAAGAAGGAGATGTTGCTCCAGATTTTGAGTTACCCGATATTGATATGAATATGCGTAAACTTGGGGAGTTTAAAGGCAGGAATGCATTATTGGCGTTTTTTCCGGCCGCAGAATCTCCTGTATGCACTACAGAGATGTGCGTCTTCAGAGATTCGCTGAATGAATTCGAAAACAGCAATACAGCAGTGGTAGCAATTTCGGTAGATGGTCCATTCGCAAACAAGATATTCAAAATAAATAGACATCTGAATTTTCCACTCTTGAGTGATTATAAAAGGGAAACAATTAGCGACTATGGAATAGTAATGAAGGATCTTGGTCCTTTGAAGGACTACAATGCAGCTAAAAGATCGATTTTCTTGTTGGATAAAAATGGCGTTATTAAGTATGTATGGATTTCAGATAATCCACTTGTTGAACCAAAATACAACGAAATTAGAGATAAACTAAAAGAGATCAATAACTGATTAGCAACGTCTACAAATTTAGTGTCAAATATACTATCCGGCACTTTCTATTCTTTATTTCGATATTATTCTACTCTGATGTTACTCAATTAAGGCAACTAAATCGTTTCTTGAAACAGTATCTCCAATTTTTACCTTTATATCTCTAATCTGGCCGTCTTTATGGGCCTTTACAGCAACTTGCATTTTCATAGATTCCAGTACAATTACTGAATCTCCTTTTTTTAATTGATCTCCTGACTTTAACATAATGGACACTACTCGACCAGGAATTTGACTCAAGAGTTTGTTATCACCTGTAGACGATGCGCCCAGTGCCATTGATTTTTCCAGAATTTCAGTCAATTTTGAATGTTTTTTAAGAACAATTTGCTCTCCGTTCATCAACATCTTAATGTACGAGCTTCCAAATTCCAATATCTTGGCGGATTCATAAGAATTGTCAATAATAAACTCCAAAATACCGTTTTTGAGACCCACTATTTGGAGATTATGTTGCTTACCATTTATGGTAGCGATAATTTTACCATCGCCGCTAGATTCAGAAATTGAACCTGACAGAACGTTATCTAAATTATCTATCTTAAATTCCATTTTTCTGACTACCTGTTCTTACCCAATTAGATAATGAAAGCTTACTCGATGAATTAATGGTACTTTGTCCTTTCAAGTATTCAGAGTATAGTAAAGCAGCTGCTATGGAAGACTCAGCTGATTTTAGTTGTTTTTCCTTTAGCTGCTCCTCCATTTGATTCAGCATATCATATTTTTCCAAGTAATCTGTAGAAATATTTCCCTGAATAAAGTTCTTCTCATTCATTATGGTCCGATATAGAGGAATAGTGGTGTTTATGCCTTCTATCATAAATTCATCCAAGGCATTGGACATCCTTACCCTTGCCTCATTAAAATCTTGTCCCCACGTTATCAACTTTGCGACCAGAGAATCATAATACCCCGATACACTACATCCTGGATATAGGTATGTGTCTACTCTGACACCGGGCCCATAAGGAAGATTGCAGTCTGGTACCAGTCCAATCGAAGGAACAAAGTCGTGAAATGCATCTTCGGCATTTATCCTACATTCTATTGCAGAACCATTAAGTTCAAGATCTGACTGCTTAAAGGGAATTTCTTCACCGCATGCAATTTTTATCTGTAACTTTACAAGATCAATTCCAGTAACTAATTCTGTTACAGGATGTTCCACCTGGAGTCGAGAGTTAACCTCAATAAAATAAAAGTTGCCCTTTCCATCCCTTAAGAACTCTGCTGTGCCCGCATTCAGATAGTCGACTGATTCCGCTGCCCTGACAGCGATTTCACCTATATTTGATCTAGTTTTCTTGTCTACGACTGAAGAGGGTGAAAATTCAATTAGCTTTTGATGACGTCTCTGTATTGAACATTCGCGTTCAAAAAGATGTGTGCCGTTTCCACTGGAATCTCTGGCAAGTTGAAATTCTATATGTCTTATTCCTTGAAGGAATTTTTCTACATACAACCCCGATTTGCCGAATGCTGCTCTCGATTCTGCAGCTGCCATTTCAAATTCTTCCCTAAGCTTCTTTTCATTGTCTGCGAACCGGATACCTCTTCCACCTCCACCGTATGCAGATTTAAGCAGTACAGGATACCCCGCCTCCTCAGCGATTTCTACTGCCTTGTCAACCTCTTCTAGGATATCGTCACTTCCGGGTATCGTTGGCACTTGTGCCTTTTTCATTATTTCTTTGCATTTCATTTTATCACCCGTCAGTGCCATGGCCTGGCTGGATGGGCCAATAAATATAATACCCTTCTCTTCACATTTTGCGGCAAAGGTTTCGTTTTCTGACAAAAATCCGTATCCAGGATGAATTGCTTCAGCTCCAGCGCTCTCTGCAATTTCAATTATCTTTTCAATGTTAAGGTAGCTTTTGATAGGCTCTGGAGGACCAAGATAATATGCCTCATCAGCGCTCTTTACATGCTTTGATCTTAAATCCTCATCAGAGTAAAGTGCAATAGATTTTATCCTCAATTCCTTGCATGCCCTAATTACCCTGAGAGCTATTTCCCCTCTATTTGCAATTAAAATGCTAGAAATTAATTTTCCCATTCCACATCTCCCCTAAAGATTAATGTTACCATGTTTCCGAACTGGCCTTGACTCTCTTTTATTCTGCAGTACGCTTAGAGCCTTCACTATCATTATCCTTGTTTCAATAGGATCTATAACAAGATCAATTATTCCCTTTTCTGCCGCTATGTATGGGTTTGCAAATTTCTCACGGTATTCTTTTGCCAGTTTCTTTTTAATTTCAATTGGGTTTTTCGAGCTCTTGAGATCTTTTCTGTGTACTATTGTAATGGCAGCTTCAGGACCCAGAACAGCAATTTCTGCTGTGGGCCAGGCATAATTCATGTCAGCTCTAAGATTTTTACTCCCCATTGCAATGTAGGCCCCACCATAAGCCTTGCCTATAATGCAAGTTATTTTTGGAACTGTTGCATCACAGTAGGCATAGAGCAACTTGCTGCCGTGTCGAATTATACCATTATGTTCCTGATCTGTACCTGGTAGATAACCAGGTGTATCAACTAGAGTAACAATTGGAATATTAAAACAATCACAAAAGCGAATAAACCGCGCTGCTTTGGTTGAAGAGTTAATGTCTAATGCACCGGCAAGGTACATCGGTTGATTAGCAACTATTCCTACTGCCTTCCCATCAATTCTAGCAAAGCCAACAATAATGTTCTCCGCAAAATGTTCATGTACTTCTAGAAAATCAGCTTTATCTACCAGTAATCTTATAATTTGCTTCATGTCGTACTGTTCGTAAGGATTTTCTGGCAGTATTTTTGAGAATTCTGGTTCAAGCCTATTCGGATCATCTTGTGATTCGACAGGTGTTGATATTTCCAGATTATTCTGCGGTATAAAAGAAATCAATTTCTTTATTTTATCCATACATTCGTATTCATTTTCAGCAACAAAATGAGCGACACCGGATTTTGTTGAATGAGTTCTTGCGCCACCCAAATCTTCAAAGGATACTTCTTGGCTGAGGACTTCTTTTACCACTTCTGGACCTGTAACAAACATTTGACCTATATTTTCAACCATGATAACAAAGTCGGTCATTGCGGGTGAATATACTGCTCCACCTGCGCATGGACCGATGCTTGCTGTAATTTGTGGTATAACTCCAGAAGCCATTGTATTTCTAAAGAAAATGTCACCGTAGCCATCTAGACTCATTACACCCTCCTGAATTCTCGCTCCTCCAGAATCCAAGATACCAATTAGGGGAGCACCAACCTTAATTGCATGATCCATTAACTTTACGATTTTTCTCCCTGCCATTTCACCCAGAGATCCACCTAATATTGTAAAATCATAGGCATAGACGAAAACCTGTCTGCCATTAATAGTCCCAAAGCCTGTAATGACGCCATCTCCATAGTATTTTGCTGTATCAGAGTCTATTGACCTATGTACGACGTACTTGTCAATTTCGATAAAAGAATTACTATCTAGCAGTAAATCTAGCCTTTCCCGTGCAGTTAATTTTCCTTTTGTATGCTGAGCTTCAATTCTTTCTTGGCCTCCTCCAATCTCTGCTTTTTTTTTCATTTCATGCAGTCGGTCTATCTTTTCACCATGCATACAATTTTAAACAGCATATATTCGCATATAAATTCATTATAGCTAAAACTAGAAACTTCTTAACCAAATACAAGTGCTATGACTTTTTATTGGCTTGTTCTTTCGCTACAGGACCATGAAAAGGGATTTTATTCCCTTAAACCCGACCTTCCGCCCTTTGCTCGTCGGAAGTAATTCATGCCCATATTATAATTGTCGTACAATGATTCAAGGGATTCTATTTCAGATCGGAGCGTTTCGAGCTCAATCTTTGGAACATTGACATCATTTTTCATTGATTCATATTTTTCAATCTTTTCCGAAAGAAGTTTGCCAACATTCTGTTCATATTCACTGGACATACAAAAATACTACAATTTCCGAGAGTTTAATATTTTTCTATTGTCTATTTTCTATTGTCTTTTTTCTATTGTCTATTTTTATTTGGCTTGACAAATAAACCGGGGATAAGACCAATTTAGGCAGAGAAATTGGACTCGGTTAAAATAGACTTCCAAACTATGTTTACGCTTTCATTGAGCTAACTGCGTCGTACATTCTCAACTCGTGATACTTCCCTAACCAGAACATCAGCTTCTTTTTCTGAAGTAATGGTACTGCGAATCACATCTTCATATCTGTGCGTTCGAGCCAAGATCTGCATTAGTGGTTCAAAGTATTGAGAGCCGAAATTACTCCTTGATGTATGAAAATATTGTGCAAGGATTCTAAGTGTTTTTTTCAGGCCTTGTGCCCTCGAAAAAATGCCCATGTTTTCAAATCCTATACTATACCTATTGTATATGATATACCTATTACGTGATTCATGAAATAATGACTTGGCTAGTATTGATGAGAAATATCTCATGATCTTCCAGTTTCTCATGACCAGAGATCTGCTGAGAATTACGTCTAATTCTGATAATCGGTCTAATAGAACGGCGATAGTTGAAATATCAATCTTTGACATGACTATGCTGGAGAAAAATGCTCCAAGAATGTCTTTGCGTCGATCTTCAGAAGATTGCCCAAATCTGGGATCTGAATAAGATATATCAGCTCTATTAATAATGGCAAGTGCCTCCTCAAAAGTAGACGATGTAAAGAATTGGTTTATCATGGTTTCTACATCAATTTCCATTGAGGGATTTTTAGCTGTCGAATATCCTGCAATCATTACCTGTGCAGAATTTAAAAGCGATCTCATATCTCCCAAAGAGTTTCGAACTACTGTTATTCTATCTTTGGCATCCATTGAAGAATTTCGATTTCTAAGAACTTTGTCCAAGTAGAGCATAGAGAGCCTAGGAGGGATCGGTGAGAAATTGATTGTTTTTGAAACTTTTGAAATTTTCTTGATTGCTTCGGTGGATTTGTTAGCGGCCATTATTACTCTTATCGATGGTTCAGCGAAAATATCTATTAAAAAATCTAATCCGCCAGAATCTTCCCTGTTTGAAATCCCATCCACCTCATCGAGAAAGAGAAGAAAGTCTTTTCCAGTAAGGCTGGCATTGGAAAATATTGGATACAAGATCTGGGCAAGCATGTTCTTATTGCGAGTATCACTTGCATTCAGTTCAACAAGATCAATATCAAATTCTCGGGATAATGCATGAACAAATGATGTTTTACCAACACCGGGAGGTCCTACTAGTAGTAGAGGTTTTGATCCATTTGACCATTTTGAGAGCCATTCTACTACTTTCTTGCGGGAATTTTCATTTCCGATAAAATCTGATAACTTGGGATGTATCACAAACCAACACTTGCTTAATTGATTCTCATTTAGAATTTTTCATAGTTATTGACAGATTTTTCTGAAAGTATGGAAACAAGTCTCTGCGTTTCATTACATTAAACCAGTAATGATTATAATGACTTACTGTCAAAAACAAGAATTTCAAAAAGGGTTTTATACTGAGCTCATCGGGTAACATATCTAGCGCAATTTTAGCTTCTTCCAGATAGATTTCACTTTTATCCAGTGTTAATTCAAATGCTTTCTTAACGTTTTTTGTGACTATTGCATAGTATAATGGCCATGATGGAATCTTTATCCCTCCATTTACTATCGCGTCTTCCATTTCGTTACCACAGCCGACACACTCTGCTGCCTTTGCCATACCTAAATGAAAGATATCATTTAGAGGAGGAAGGTTTAGGGCCATATTTCTGCCTGCCGTTCCCATCACAGCCCGATATTTCTTGTAGCAGCCAATCATGTTCTCGTCGCTTATGGACTCTGGTTTTAGTTTCAATCTAGCATCAATATATTGGCCTATTCTTGCATCTTTAAATCCATCTTCAAATGCTTTCAGTACGGCATCTCCTCCAACAGAGATTTTTTGCCTTGCTATTTCCAAAATATAAGGATTCATTAGTTTGTAATCATCAAGAAATTCGATATCTTCGTCTGCGTCCATTATTCTGTCCATGGGTTCACTCAGATCTATAGCGATAACATGACCATCAACTATCGAGTTTCTTACCTCTTTTGAAATTGTCTCCTTGTTGAAATCAGTGGCACTGTCAATAAGAGCTGTTAGAACCGGATAAGTCATTTTAACAAAGTTAGAATTCAATATTCGTTGAACCCTATCTGCCAACACGTCAGGCTTAGATAGCCTTTCACGAACCGTTTCAATTTTTGAATCGTCCAAAGCCAATTCGTTTGCTTCATTCTCATCAACAAATTTTTTCATCGTTGCTTTTGGATTTGCATCTGAAATCAGTTTTTCATGTAAAGACAGCAAGAATCGCTTGGTGAATTCCGAGAACTCTTTTTCAGACTCGACTTTGTATTTATGGTATTGTTTATACCCCTTTTCCTGTAAAAGTACTTGCTTTATTATTCGCTTACCAGAGCGAGTACTCAATAATGAAACTTTTGAAAAAATTTTACTTTCTTTGGCACTCATTTACAATTCTTTCAGAATATTCCGTCGTTATTTAACTTTCAGATTAAAATTTCTCATAGAAATTTAGAGGTCAAAAAATGATAAAAAAGTGTTAGCAATTATGCTACCTTGAAGACATGGCAATTCTTTCTTGTTCATTCTTTTTCTTTACACAATGACTCTCCATCGAGTTATTTGATGCCAAAATTATCTCCTTTGCAAGGGCCTCTTCAATAGTCCTTGGGTTGGAGTATGTTGATTCTCTCACTCCTTCTGCTATAAATCGGAGTGCCAAGTCAATGCGTCTTAACGGTGCCACATCAACAGACACATGATATACAACACCACCGTAAACTATTCTTGTGGTGTCCTCATTGGGCGCTGCATTCTCAATTGCCCTTATTAGTAGCTCAACTGGGTTCTTGCCTGTTTCATGATAGATCAAATCAAGTGCCGTTTTCACGGTTTTTATCACTCTACCCTTTTTGCCACCCATTCTTCCGGTATTTTTTGCGTACTTTTTACCAAAGTGCATTAATTTGTTTATCAATCTCTCAACGATATGAACTTCAGCCTTCTTTAGTCTCTGATGTTCATGTCTTCCAAAGCTAATTGGAATAATTGCAGCGTCTAGTGCTATTACATTTTTTAAACCCGAATCCTGAATTTCGATATCGTCCGTGTTCCATTTGTTAAACAACAACATTACATTTTCTTTTGTAACCATTCATATCATCTCCTGGGTTTTTCCTTTCGCCCATAAACCAATTCTATCAGCGATACACCGTTAACCTTGAACACCTGCCATCTAACACCAGGAATATCACCCATTGCACCCCCCATTGAACCTCCAATTCCTTCAAGCAAAACTTCATCGTGTTCATCGATATAATTGAGAGCTCCGTCCCGTGGAAGGAATGCAGTAATAGATTTACCATTTTTGATTAACTGGACTCGCACACATTTCCTAACAGCAGAGTTCGGCTGCTTAGATTCAATACCGACTTTTTCAAGTACTATGGCTCTTGCCTGTGGAGCTCCCTCCAACGGGTTTGCCTTCTTGTCAAGCATCAACATGCGTCTTTTGTAGTACTTGTTTGACCATCTCATTCTTTTTCTCTTTGATTTTAAAACTCGTCCTGAAAATAATCCTAAAGGTGACTTTGCCATTTACAATACAACCTCAATTATTCTGGGCATGATCTTCACTCACTATCATGACGTTTGATATCTGAAAATATCTTTTTGCCAATATTCTTGCCTTCTCCGCATTACGTCCTTCTTTTCCCACTACTATGCCTTTCTTTTTTGAATCCACTACCACAACAGCTTGTCTTGAACCATCGAATCTATTATTAATCTTTATCTCATTTATCATATCTGAATTGAGTACATTGCCCAAAAACGCCGAAGGATCTTCAGAATATTCAACTAATTCAACTTTCTTTGTAACGATTCCTTGAAGTTGTCTTATTGTAGCACCCCCCTTTCCAATTGCTAAACCCATCTGTCCTTTATTTACAACAAAGATTACCCTGTCCATTTTCTCATCCACAACACAATCACGTGATACTGCTCCTGTTATATTTTGAAACAGAGACATCAATCGTAGCTCGTCTGAAGTTAGTTTGATTTTTTCTGTCAATCTACTTATGAACCTCTGATATCAGATTTTTTTTCACTAATTTCAAAAATTGATTAGCCATTTTAAAGTCATTATTATTATTTGAATCGAAAAAATCCCAAAAATTTTTTCACGGTAATAAAACGCATTTGCTTGTATCACTTACTTTTTTCCAAATTCGTTTAATATCTCTTGAATTTCATTTTCTTCGCCGATTTTCAGAGAGAGTGCACTAATTCTAAATTGCTTGTTACACAATCTGCCCAACTGAACTGAATTACCATCAAAGTGTAACGTTGGTACCTGCGCGGATTTTGCGTCTTCCAGGATTTTTGACTTATTTTTTGGCGTCAATGAGTTTGAAAGAACAATAAGTTTTGAACCCTTGATTGAACCCATTACTTGTCTGGTTCCTATTTTACATTTATTAGAATTGATTGCTTCTTTAATTGTTTTTTCGAGATTTTTCATTTTCATCTTTCACACTCATGTAAAGTTCGACCATACCGGTACCAATAGGTACGGTGGCGCCTACTATAACGTTTTCTGTTACACCTTTAAGGGACTCTATTTGTCCTTCCAAAGAAGCTCTTGCAATAGTAGGTACAGTAATTTCAAATGCGGCGCGGGCCAGTACAGATGTTTTGGTACCAGCGATTCCATGTCTTCCTATTTGCTGCAAATGTCCTTTTGATGTCATAAGATCGGCTACCAACATAATATGCCTCATATCAACTTCTAGACCCTGTTCTTCCAATGTGTTGGTGATTTCTTTAATCAGTGCATTTCTTGCAGCCTCTATTCCAAGTGTCTGCCAAACTTCATAGACATTATTTGTAATAATCCTTGAAGTATCAATACCTTCAATCGCTATTATCTTGGAAAGATTTGAGCCTGCAGTTTGAATTACCCATTCTTCACTTTGCTTAACAATTGTTACTCTTTCAATGTCCTGGACACCTTTCACTCTTGAGTTTAATAGCTTGTTCTTCATTGTGAGTAACGTCTGCGCGTCAGGTTCTCCTGCAATCGATATTTTTATAATTTTCTTTGCTTCTTGCAAAGTAACGTCGTATTTCTTCTTGGGACCCTTTAGCACCTCCATAATGTCTTCGATAGAGCATCCCCGTTCAGATAATTTTGAATCTGAAATATGGAATGTTAGTATTCCTGAATAATCAGTCTCACTTCTTTCGATTAAATCAGCTACCTTTGTAAATATTATTTCCCTTGCAACATTGAGAGCCTTTTCTCTTGATACTTTATGTTCTTCATCCAGATATACATCCATGGTCGGTGTGACTGGCTTTTTCCTGGCATCTACAAGTTCTATTAGCCTAGGCAATCCGAGGGTAACGTTTCTTTCTTTTACACCGGCAAAATGGAATGTTCTTAGCGTCATCTGGGTTCCAGGCTCGCCAATAGATTGAGCTGTTACGACACCTACAGCCTCTCCCGGTTCTACCATTGCCTTGTTGATTAGATCCAGAGTCCTCTTTACCACTTTGTTAGCGCCATCTCTGCTTATTTTGTTTTGACTAAGCGTTAGTAACAACTTTTCTCTAAGTCTGGCGTTAAGATTCTTGGCATGTTTATTTACTATTTCTGAGATCTCTTTTTCTGTTGCTTTTTTGCCTTCGTCAACTAACAATTCGCCTTCGATCAATCGAGAAATATTAACGGCTTCACCATGATCACTTTTTGCAGGATCTATCCCGTCTTCTCCATAAACAAACTGTATGATATTACCGTGTGGATCTCGTACAGTCTGGTCGTATTCTATCTTCATGTGTTCCAGTGCGTTAATCAGCCTTCTTTGCATGTATCCAGATTGTTGAGTTCTTACCGCTGTATCTACTAACCCTTCCCTACCGCCCATTGCGTGGAAGAAAAACTCTAGAGGACTGAGCCCGTCTCTATAATTTGATTTAACAAAACCTTTGGAATCAGGATTTGCATCATTTGGTTTGAAATGAGGGAGCGATCTATCTCTATAACCTTTTGTAATCCTTCTGCCTCTAATAGATTGCTGCCCAAGTGCGGCTGTCATCTGACCAATGTTTAGAGTGGAACCTCTTGCGCCAGTTGATGCCATAATGACACCAGAGTTATCATCTGGGAATGCACGGTCTGCGGTTTTGCCTGCTCTATCACGAGCCCTTGAAAGTTCATTTACCACATAGAGTTCTAAGGCTTCAGCAGGTGATAGACCTCTTGTTAATGGTAGCGTTTCATCATCGTGTTGTTTTATTAATTCATATACCTTTTCATATGCCTTGAGAATAACATTACTTATCTCATTTCTGGTATCATCTGACAACCACAAGTCAGAGTAGCCGTAGGAAAAACCATTATGAGTAATATAGGTTTTTAACACTATCAGAATTGAATCCAAGAATCGTTTTGCTGCCTCATTTCCGTAATCTTTTGCTATTCTGTGTAAAACACTGTCTGGTTCCTCTGCTCCAATTGATGCTTTGTCAATAACACCACTTAATAATTCACCATTCTTTATCACAACATCTTTTCCCTCACCTTTGGATGCCTTGTTCCACTTTGAGGTAATTACGAAATTAAAGTCCTTGGGCAAGAAGAGTGAAAAAAGTTGCCTTCCAGTATAAATTTTTCTGCCATTTTCATGATGTTTTGGTTCAGGGAGTGGTCCTGTATATCCGCCCAGCAAGGCCAGATTTGTGAATTCGTCTTCTTTCAAAAATGTCTTGTCCTGTGTAAGGATAAAGGCACCTGTTATGAAATCCCTAATAGCTCCAATTATTGGTCCTCCATATCTAGGAGAGATTAGCTGATCCTGTACTCTCATCAGCAGGGCGGCTTCTGCGCGAGCTTCCTCACTTTGCGGAACATGAAGATTCATTTCGTCTCCATCAAAATCTGCGTTATAAGGTGGACAGACAGCAGGATGCAACCTAAATGTTCTATATGGAAGTACTTTTACATAATGAGCCATGATGGACATCCTGTGCAAGGACGGTTGTCTGTTAAAGATTACTGCATCTCCATCACGCAAGTGCCGCTCTACAATATAGCCAGGACTTATTGAATCAGCAAGGATATTTCTATCGGTAACGTAATCAAGTCGTATTTTTACGCCATCTGTTCTTATGATGTAATTTGCGCCAGGGTATTCATTAGGACCGTTGGTTATCATTTTCTTCAAGTCTTCAATGTTCCAGTCGTTAACCGTTTCAGGTATCGTTAATTTCCTTGCCACATCCACTGGAACTCCAACATCAGAAATGGTTAGATTGGGATCAGGTGATATTACAGTCCTGCTGGAAAAATCAACTCTCTTGCCAGATAACGACCCTCTGAAGCGTCCTTCTTTTCCCTTTAACCTCTGTGTCAAAGTCTTCAAGGGCCTACCGGATCGATGATGAGCCTGAGGAATCCCAGATACTTCATTGTCAAAGTATGTGGTTACATGGTACTGAAGAAGGTCAACAAGATCCTGGACGATAAGGGGCGGCGTTCCAGCCTCTTTGCTTTCCTTTAATCTTTGATTAACTCTAATGATATCTACCAATTTGTGGGTCAGGTCATCCTCCGATCTAATTCCAGTTTCCAAAATAATGGAAGGTCTAACAGTAACAGGAGGAAGCGGCAAGACTTGCAATACAAACCATTCTGGTCTTGCCGTTTCTGGATCATAGCCTAACAAAACCAAGTCATCATTTGGAATATTCATGAGCCGTTCACGGATAGTTATCGGAAGAAGTCTGTTTTCACCAATTTCAGTTTTTTCTACAAATATGGTAGGTTTTGTAAACACAAGATCATATTGTTCTTTTTGACAGTGAGGACATATCTTTACTTTTTTTGCCTTTTCAATTATTTCCTCTTTGATATTCTCCAGAGTAATTACTGCATATGCGGCTTTGGTAACTCGAAGTTCCTTGAATTTTGCCAGATCCTCATTTGACAGTTTTATCCTACTGCAAGATCTGCAAGAAACAAGCAACAGCTTGTGTATATCGTCAACGAAAGCAATGTGAAGTACTGCTTCAGCCAATTCAATGTGGCCAAAATGTCCTGGGCAATTGGCAGAAGTATTTCCACAAGTTCCACACTTCTGTCCGGGTTCAAGTGTACCCAATCTATTATCCATCAGTCCACCTTGAACTGCCATACCATCCTCATCGTACGTCTCTGGAGCTGTGATTTCAACTACACTGAATTTTCGAATCTCTACAGGAGATAATACGCTAAATTTAATACCGCCTAAAATTTTTAGGGTATCTTCAACTTCCATAACTATTACACTTTCTCCTTTGGAATCAATCTTGGAGCTACGTTAAGGCTAATCATTTCCTGCAACAATAGTTTAAATGCGTAGGCAATTGCCACTGATGAAATTTTAGCTCTATCGCCACAGACCCTGCACACATACCTCCTTTGTTTAATATCATAATAGGCAAGCAAACCGCAACGCTCGCAAATGTTGACTTCTGCCTTATCAGATTCTTCTAATAGTCTGTCTTTTAGCATCATTGAAGCACCATAGGCTATCAAACAGTCACGTTCCATTTCACCAAATCTAAGACCACCACCTCTGGCACGACCTTCCGTTGGTTGCTTTGTAAGCATTTGAACCTGTCCTCTAGCTCTGCTGTGAATCTTGTCGGCAACCATATGGTGAAGTTTTTGGTAGTATACTACACCGACGTAAACTTCTGCATTAAATTTCCTGCCAGTACGTCCGTCATACATGGCTTCCTTTCCGGTTGACTTGAAGCCATATTTTTCCAATATTTCTTTAAGATCGTTGACCTTCTCTCCGACAAAAGCCGAACCATCGACTACTTTGCCACGAAGGGCAGAAGATTTACCTGCCAGTGATTCCATGAACTGACCTACAGTCATTCTTGATGGAAAAGCGTGAGGGTTAATCATAACGTCTGGAACAACACCATCTTCTGTGTATGGAAGGTCTTCCTGTGGGACCAGCATACCTATAACTCCTTTTTGTCCGTGTCTTGAAGCAAATTTGTCGCCTATTTCGGGTATTCGCATGTCTCTAACTCTAATCTTGTACATTTTTCCTCCATCTACAGATTGAGTCATTACAACTGAATCTACAACTCCGTTCTCAGAAGGCCTGACACCAATTGATGTGTCCCTTCTGTAAGGACCTTTTACCTCAAACTCCTTGTACTCTTCCATGAACCTTGGTGGAGAAGTACGGCCGATGAGTATGTCACCTCCATTTACTATTGATTCATGCATAATAGCACCATCATCTTCAAGTAATCGATAAGATTTTTCTCCGCGGTATCCCCTGATATTTGCATCAGATGAGGGAATTTCAAACTTGTCTTTCATCCCTCCAGGATATTGTTTTGCTTCTGCCTCGTATACTCTGTAAAAGAAAGTTCTACCAAGACCCCGGTCAATGGATGACTTGTTGAAGACTACTGCGTCTTCGATGTTGTATCCTTCAAATGGTAATACTGTGACTATACAATTTTGTCCCGTTGGACGGTCTTCTAGTCCAAGCAGATTTATCGCTTTAGTTGTTACTACGGGTATTTGCGGATATAACATAAAGTGTTGTCGCACATACGTACTTGCATTCATTAAGGGAGTTGAAAATCCCAGACTCTGTTTTGCCATTGCACTTTCATAAGTATTTCTTGGAGATTGATTATGCTCTGGATATGGAATTATTGATGCCCCAACACCAAGTATTGATGGAGGATATATTTCAAGATGAGTATGATTTTGCTCAAGACTTGCGTAGTCCATTGCCACATAGCAATTTTCCTCTTCATTTGCATCTATTAGTTCTATCATGCCCATCCATAACAGGTCTGACCACGATTTCATGTTCCTTTTTATCAAGTCAAGAACATCCAGTGTTATTACTGGCTTACCTTCTTTTACTATTGCAAGCGGCCTAAGAATTCTGCCTGAATTGCAGCTTACATAGAGGCGTTTGGTTGCATTTTCGTTATCGTTTGAATAATAGTAAATTCCAACGTGCGCATGTATTTTTCCAGACCTCCTTAGATTTCTCAATGTATCTGTAAGGTGTTGGCCATTGTCATAGTAACCAATTAGGCGCCCGTCAACAAATATTCTGGTGCCATTTTTTCTTAAACCGTCAGAAGCCTCCTCAACCGGATGGGCTCCCAATTCATATATTTTTTCAATTATCTCTGAAACAGATACACTTACGGATATTATGGAAGATAACGCAATGTTTTTTACAAGACCGCAATTTGAACCTTCAGGAGTTTCTGCCGGACATATCCTACCAAAGTGAGTAGAGTGAAGGTCTCTGGCTTCAAAATTGGGTTGACTTCTGCTCAAAGGTGATTGGATTCTGCGAAGATGACTAATAGTTGAAATGTAATTTGTTCTGTCTAATAGCTGGGTAACACCAACCCTGCCCCTTCCCCAATTTCCGGTTGCAATGGCATTGTTTAGCTTGTCTGATATTATTCCGGGTCTTACTGCTGCTGCAACTGCATTTATTCCTCTCTTTTGACCGGATCTTTCTAGCTGATATTTCATATCTCTCACAAGATTTCTAAATGCTGTTCGGAAAAGATCTGCCAACATTTGACCTGCGAATTTTATTACTTTATTACCATAATGGTCTTTATCATCGGACGCTACAAGGCTGAGACGAAGCTCAACTAGTTTGCATGTTGCTTCTCCCAAAAAGAGAGCCTTTTCGTTCCTATTTTCAGGATTCTTTCCAAGGTGTGGTAGCAATCCCCAATCAAGTAATGTTTCTGCTCGTTTTATCTGAAACTCTTCCAGCATACCGGGAGCAATTCTTTTGCTAATGTAAACTATAGCGTCTCTGCTTGTTATAATTTCTCCTGCTTTTTCAAATGATGGTTCTAATTCATCCTGTATGAATGAATTCAGCGATACACCATCAGCGATATCTTTGTCTGATTCAAGCCCCAGTGCCCGAATTAATGTAATAAGTGGAATATCAACAGGTGATCCAGGTATTTTAGCAACAATAGAACCATCGGGTCTCATTATTAATTCTAATTTTGCACGGTAGCCGACTATTGAAGAATAGACCTTGGCCTTGTAAACCAAATTCCCGGTCGTTTCCTCCGTATCGACAATTATCTTATTGTAAGACAAGTCTTCCAGCCCAATGATAACTCGCTCCGAACCATTAATCACAAAGTAACCGCCAGGATCTTTTGGATCTTCGCCAAGCTCAATAAGCTTAGTCTCAGGCAAATTGTGTAGAATACAGGCATTTGACTTTACCATAACTGGAATATCTCCAATATGGATAAATCTTGACTCTAAGATTTTTTCATCTTCAACAATGCTGCATTCAAGCATAATGGGGGATCCGTAAGTTAAATTGCGCAGTCTAGCTTCGACTGGAGCAACGTGTGTCACTGATCCATCCAATTCCATAATTCTTGGTTGTTGTAACTTTATCTTGCCTAATCTTATTCTGTAAGGATATTCAGCCGTTTCAATTTCTATTTCACCGACTTCATCGATAATACTTTGTAAACCGCGTTCAATAAATTCGCCATAGGAATTCAGATGTTGTCTTGCGACGCCTTCCTTTTGTAAAATATTGTGGATAATTGCCCACATATCTAGTGTATTTTGCGACAAGGCTCAATCCTCTACTACGTATCTATAATAAACACTTTCGCCGGCGGTAAATGACGTTCGAGTTATTTTAATAATATCTCCGGGTCTCACATCTAGATCCTCTAACCCCTTGTCGTTAATTAATATGTATGGGAGCTGGCTAGGTTTTGTATTATACTTTTTTAACACTTCTTCGGCTTCTTTCATGGACAAAATTTCGTGTTTAGGCTGATATACATGATTCGTAATTTTAATATCCTTTTTCTCAGAAGACAAAATTGGAGATTCTTAATTCCAAATCTAATCTCCGTAATAAATACATTCAGATATTCATAGGTTTCAAAGTGGCCAGAATCAATTCCTTGTTAATTAATAGACAACATTAACCACTATCGGATAAAATGTCAGCACAGGTGAGGGTTTAAGTTTCATGATGACAAAACGGTCTTCGTAGAGTCCGGCTACAGGTATCTGATCGCTTTAACTTTTCTGCATCTCAATGCTTTTTTGCGATTTTCAAACTTCTTTCACTGAGCCCAAGACTCGGGTTATTTTTGAGAGAAAATTTACCATACTATCATATCGTCAGAGTTCAAAGAGACCAGTGTGTTATTTTTACTCTAGGAAATGTTCAACCAATAATGTCTTATTATCTTGGTCGACTTGTTGAATGCTAGTTGTATTTTTTATCGATTGCATTTTAATAGTGGTCACGTTAATCGTTTCTGAAAAGTAATTTTTCTTTGCCATATTGCTAAGTATATTCTGATAATAATTACTGTCAAAGGGAACGAAGTTGACCTCTGTAGTTTGTGTGTTGTTTGGAGCAGGTTTGAATACGAAAACTATTCCTTTATCTGCCTGTCTAACTGTGTTATTATTTATTTTATTGTTAATATCCTTCATGACAAATCCATGAGTCACATTTTTTAT
>JAHEZK010000021.1 GCA_023251115.1 Nitrosomicrobium frigidum (SeqCode)
TACTCGACAAGAATTACAAAAAGCCGATACTAGTTCGGTGTCCGACCTATGAAATAGTCTTGCCTCATTTACTCATTGATTTTCTGGTTAAGACCCGTAGGTTGTTTTTTGCCCTACGAACCCTCCAGCTTTGAAAAAAAAGGAAGTCCTTATACGCCGATCTCTTTCGCTAATTTTACAAGTTTTTTTCCGTCTTCTGTCAGACTATTGAATACCTTGTTTTTAACACTCTTTCGAGCTACGAGTCCACGCTTTTGTGCCTTAAGGAGCAGTTTGTGTCCGTATCCATATGCACCTAACTTGGTCAGCAGTTCTCTTGTTGGATATCCTTTTCCAATACCAAGTGTCTTTAACAACCTTACAAGGCCCCTCTCCTCGACTAGTATTTTTAGCAATCTTGCTTCTTTCATAGTACATTAATAGATCTGATTAATTATATAATCGTTACTTATCCCCAGATACAAATCTATGTTACTATGAATTCTGAAAATTTTATTAGAACGTAGAACTTGAGGATAACCTTAATAAATTTCGGGAGTAGTTCGATTCATCCAACAGTCAAAGCATACTTCCAAATCTAACTGATAAACTTCTATTCTATTTTTATTACATATTTGACATAATTTTTCCATTTAACGAACCTGCAATTCTTAGATATAATAGTATATCATTTTAGTCAGATGAGTTACTTTTATGATGAAGTTTCGCTTTATTACTAAAAACTTGAAATAAATACAATTAATGATACATTTGATACTTTATTTAATACTATTTCTTTTGCCAATATCAATTTGGGTATGTTTATTGACTTTTTATGATTTTTATGCAGAACCAACAATTAGTATTGTTTAAAAAAGAGTTGTATAGCCAAGGTTTTTATGGAATGTTAACTACTCTAATTGATTATCATGAGAAGAGGAGTTGAGATTATGCCAAGGTCAAAGGCTGCCAAAAATGGTGAACAGCGGATCACCACAAACAGAGATAATATTAGACATCTGGAATATTTTAACAACGGCCAGTGGAGGCACAGTGAGAAATGTAGACAGTTTACAAATAAAGAGTGCACGTTTAAGAGTCCCAAAAGTTCTTTTTGATAGCATTCCTGTGCTAGATGCGGTAATCAAGGGTGGAATCCCAAGAGGCTTTACTGTTTTAGTAGCAGGTAACCCTGGCACTGCCAAGACTATACTTACGATACGAAAGGATTTTTGAAAAAATGATTTTGTCGGATCTTACAGCTCTAAATTCTGAAACAATTTCCTTGCTTTGCGGAATTCCAACATTCTCTTATAGATTACTGATTGAGCCGATTCGAGATTTTTGTCGAAATCCACTATTATCTTTTGGTCATCATCGTCATCATCTCTGAACCGAATTATTGTGTAGATATGATTCTTTTTCCACATAGCACCAACTATGGCAAGGGGAACGAAAATTAGGCCAAGAACGACTACTCTCAACGCCGAGATTCTCTTTTCATATATATTTTCGATGTTTTTCATGAATCTATATGGGATAACTAGCTCGGGATTGTCAACCTCTATTCTATCTTCGTAAAAGTGCATTCTAGTGGCAGTAGGACTAGGATATGCTTTGTGCCCTCCCTTATATTTAATATAATAAGAATCTGGATTGTCTGGAGAATGCGGTCTATGTCTCTCTCCGTTCCTGTTTGTCTGACATCTCGGGTCATTACAGTATGAATATGTATCTCTTTCAGTAGTATCAGAGAGTCTTTCAACAGTCGTTTCTTTTGAAATAATACTCTCTATGTGTGCTTCATGTCTTTCTTCGTTCCTATTTCTCTTGCAGCGTGGATCATTACAATAATTTTCGCCAACAAAGATGCTCGCTTGATTTTCATTTGTAAGGTGTACCTTATGTCTCTCTCCATTCCTGTTCCTCTGGCAACGCGGGTCATTACAATATGGTTCACCCATCCTAAATTTGTCAATAATCGGATCCTTTTTAGCATTTCTAGAAATTAGTTTCGCTTGTTGTGTTCACTTTTAGGTTTTGAAATAAAATGAGAACGAACAGTCAATTTGCTAATTTTATGTCAAGTTGTTTTACATTCAAGCCACGCTCAGTGACGAGGCGATCTGCCAGTCGCCAGTATTTCGCACGGTCCGGTTTGAATGGACCAAAGTTAGTCAAGTATGCGGGGATGATGTTTACCTGCCATTCGATAGGATTCTTCAAGCTCTGAACCCCCTTGTCCCGAGAATTTGTCATAGTCTAAAGGACGTAATAATAATTTCTATACAAGATTCAATGGCGTTCACCATTAGGCTAAGTGGAAGGCTAGGAACATCCGATGTCGACTCCAATATTTGTTCCGACATAAGGGGAACATGAATGAATCCAGCCTTACCACTATTTTTAAGAAGTTTTATTTGATGGCATGCCAAGTAAAAAACATAATTGCAGATATATTTTCCTGCATCATCAGACATAGTTACTGGGATATTTCTGTCCATTAATGACCTATAAATTCTCTCCAATGGTAAAGTAGACTTATAGCTAATTGGACGTCCAAGGAGTATTAATTTAGGGCCATTGATATTTTTCGTATTGAGCACGTCAACATCTTGTTTCAAATTCTTTGCTTTTCTTTCTAGAGTTATTGAATCGCTACCATCTGACAATCCTAGAGACAATATTGCATCAGGTTTGAATTCTTGAATTGTCTTTTTAATTCTAGCACCAGCAGAATCAAACCTTACTGGAAGTATTACTGTATTAATTTCATGAAGATTACAAAGCGTGTGCCCATCCGTTATCCTTTCTAGTATAGCCTGTGATGGATTTACTTCTAGATCACCAAATGGTTCGAATCCAGTAAGTAAGATTTTCACAATTTAGGCCTACCTAAAAGATGTAAACCGTAAGTCTTAAGGCTTTTCTTCTTTCGTGCAATATATCCCAAATAATGCTCCTTTATGAGATCTTCTATATCCATTACGAATGAGGATTTGGTAATTTACAAGTCTGATGATTCAAGCAGTAACAAGTTAACAAAGTCTTCGGACATCGGGATGGTAAGAAAGAAAAAAAATTGAATCAAGAATCAGCTGAGAACACACACTATTACATCAATAAATACAACTGAAAATTATTCTACTCATGCCAATATCATTAGAAGAATTTCAGCAGGGTAACTTTGTTGATGGGTCATCTGAACATGTCAGGATGTAATCGTATTATACTATTTAGTACTTGGATTATTATCTTTTGTATAAATGGTGTCTCGGGTTTCTGTCCCGTTCCCCGAAGCACTATTGCGGTAGAGGGGAAAGGCCAAAAAACGGAGCTGGCCGAAAAAAGCCCCTTACCATACAGGAGACTTGCTAATAACTTGTTACCATCTACTTCTTTTACTACATTCTGAAATCCAAAATCGTTACATTATTCCAGGAAATAATTTCATCTACTAAGGTTCCTCTAATTGACCAGCTAACTAACTAGTGATGCCAAATTATAGAGGCATTGTTCCATCTTCAGAGTAAATTTGCCGCGGCATGTTTATTGATCTATGTATCATATACGTAAATTAGAGAATGGCAGCTAATATCATCCAACCGGATAGACTCAACGGAAGAGCAATGAACTGAAAAGATCTTTGTCCTGAAATAGAAATGAGATGCTAAACTTTAAGGTTTTTCATATTTCTAGGATAAATCACAACTATGTATTGAGTTGAAGTTCACTTATCATAATTTCTCTATTCCACACTCCAGTTCAGTGTCTTCTACCTCATGCATTTTATCTTTGACATGTTTTGAAAAGAAAAATAGTAATGATCTTCAATCCACTTATATTGGTGCACTACATATGATACTGTACGATGCTTCTCAACGAGCACATAATTCGATGTAGTGAATGTGGAAGAGACTTAATAGTTAAAGATACTGTAAATAACGATTTAGCATTCCTTAGTCACCTGAAGTTAGATCATGGAATAACCTATTTCCCACAACGTATGACTATGACTAAGAGCAAAAGCACAATAAATTCACGACAAGAATTAAAATATGCCAATACTTGAATTCAAAGATCTAAAACTCGTAGTTTACCGTCAATTGTGATGATTTTGGTAAAATTTACTTGAAAACAAAAATAATCTCTTGGAATATTTTAGATTATTGATTTATCCAGTCCATTCACTGTCCTAACTATTATCATTATTATCATCATTAGTAACTGCTGATTCCAAGGACAAAACTATAATATTTCTTGAACAAAACTAAGGAATTAAAGTTCATAAAATCCTACTCCATTGCAGACATTTACAAAGTCTAATACGCTACATTATATAAGACATCGTAGTATAGTACATTGATTTATTTGAAACAAAATAGTTTCCCCATGAGGGATTGGCACATTAAACATATGGAACAGACTCTTATTAGATTTGTGAGAGGTCTATCTGAGAATGCAAGTCGGTGGGAAGTAAAACTAAACAACAAGTATGGGAAAATAGGCAAAGTTCGTAAAAGAGTCGATTATGACATAAAACATGGTGTTACGAACGTAGAGGTATTTACATTTTTGGAACTAATAAGAACCGAGTCCATTTACCATGATATTAGGTCTCCTGAAGGTTCAATGGACAGATTGAATGAACTACAATCATGCTATAAAGAAACACCACAATTATATAATAACTACAATAACGTTGTTACCAGATACTAGTTAAATTATGGAATACAACGCTATATCATGTGATTATCATAATTCATTAGTATTAATGGCAAATGAATTTGACCATGTCAACTATTTTTTGTTCAGGTTTTATCAAACATTATCATGTAGATGACAGGAAATTCAAACTACTTTGTTGGATATCTCAGGAATGATACTTGAGTCCATATCTTTCAAAACTGGATAAATCTTGCGCGATATTGATTTTCTTAGTTTACTAATACCGTATCCGGATTTGGGTGATACGAGTACTGGGTCCACTATTTTTAGTTCAGTGAACGCCCTTCTAACATTATCAAATTCAGCTTTATCTATTTTTGAAAAAACTATTACAATTTTTTCTTTATCTACTTTCAACTCTTCTAACACATTCAAACAGCTGTAATATTTTACTTTTATTTCATCTACCGATTCTGATGAGTCAATAAGGAGGATAATCATGTCCGCCTGAAGTGACTCTTCCAAAGTAGACTTAAAGGCCTCAATCATGTAAGTAGGAAGTCTTCTAATGAATCCGACTGTATCTGTAAGCAAAAGTTTCCGTCCGCCAATAATTAAAGACCTTGTCGTAGTTGAAAGTGTGGTAAATAAATTTTCAGATGTTTCATTCCTTTCGAGAGTAAGCGAGTTAAATAGAGTAGTCTTGCCTGAACTTGTGTACCCAACTAGAGAAACTATTGGCATTCTGTCCTCCACACGCTGATTATGGTAAAGATCACGTTTTCTTTTGGATTCTGCCAACTTTTCTAAAATAAATGCCATCCTCCTCTTCAGGTCCCTAAATTTTACATCAACTATATATTCTCCACTGCCACCTTTGCCTGGTCTTTCACTACCTATCAGCAGTCTAGCATTTTCTCTTACCCGAGGTAGTTCGTACTTGATTTCTGCAAGCTGAATCTGTAATTTTGCTTCTGAAGTAGTAGATCTAAGGTAAAACAAGTCGAGGATAAGCCTTTCCCTATCTACCACCTTTACACCTGTTGTCTTTTCTAAATTATAGATCTGTTTGGGTGTCATATGTTCATCAACAATAATCTGTTCATACTTGGTATGTTGAAGAAATTCCTTAATCTCTTCGACTTTGCCCGATCCCAATCCATATCGTGGATGCTTCAAGTTTTTTTGGGTAAAGCACTTCACAATATTATGGCTGCCTAATGATTCCACCAAGCCTTTTCCTTCCTGTATACTGAAATCGTCAGGATACGTTACCAGTATAACATTTTGTTTAATTTTCAGAATGTTTCAGGTCCGGACCAGTCCATAAAATCATCAGGTAAGTAATCGTTTTTATGTCCTCTTGAACACACATGAGAAGTTGTAGAATTAGTCTTTAAATTGGAATCTTTTATGGTATCTTCAGGTAAGTAGACACCGGGAAACACTTCGCCACAGTTCTTGCATTTTAACATCAGCATAGGCATTTGGTTTAAACTAATTCATATACGGCTTCATACTATTAATATCTACCTACGGTAATTTTCAAATAAATGAACTAACTGTCTCCAATCATGAGCCAAAGAATATGTCTACCTCACATTTACGGGGTATTAATTACTAAAACCTAAGACATGGTTTAATGAACACTAACAAGAATTGAATGTTCCAAGTTCTAGTACCCACAGAGCCTTAACATTTAAATCATAAATTTACTGAATTAGGTCCAAGACCATTTTCAATTCATCTATTTCACTCTCTATGGCTTGTTTGTCTATCTCATCTCTACCGTACTGTGCTGTGTACTTTACCAACCTTTGACACGCTTCAATCTGTCCTAATATTAAATCCTTTTTATCATGACATAAACTATGGTAACTATCAATCAAGGAATACGTGACTTTTCTTTTCTTATTTTCACGTCCACAAGTTTTTGCCATAATCCCATAGGGTGATTCTGCTTCGGAAATATTCAATTTACAAAGACACCGTCATTCAAATCAAACCAGAATTCTAGGATCAAACCATGAATATAATCATAAAGTAGTCTGTATGACTCATGAGCTGATACAGGCATCGATTCTATTTGATTATTACCACACAAAGGACAAGTATTGGGAATGATAAAGTTAGTAAAGCATGTAGCACACCAATGACATGATTTGCAAATCAAGAAATTACTCTTGTCAATAAGCTTATCTTTGCTTTCATAGAGTAACGGGTAAATCTTGGAAGAGGTCATAATAATGAACCTTCTCCTAACGCTTTTTGCATATTAACTTTATTTAACATCTATTATATTCACTTTTGACGCATTTAAGCATATCTAATATTTGTATTAGGAACAAGTAATAGAATGGTTTCGAAAATATGTATAAACTACTAGAATATTACGATTATCGCCGTATAACACTCAAACATAACAAAATAACTATTGTTTTACTTGATAATCTACGAATGTTTCTATTCTTAGGAATTATGGCGTTTAACTTTGCAGTTAGCTTTCATTTCATTTTTTTGTTACCGAGAGCAGGAAATTGTTACGTTAGACCACGCAACTCATTTTTTAAGAGAAGCTTATTCGCACACTGTATCAAGAACTTCACACAGTCTACTGATAACTTTTAAAGGCTTATATGACTTGAAGACGTTATCTTGATTAGTAAATGATAGTTATGACGTTCTCAATCTGAAATAAAACTAATTGGATAATATGAAATGAAAATAATAGCATGGTGTTACAATTGTCAACAGCAAATATGCTTTAACAACGAATCCAGAAATAGAAATGGTGTGGCAATTCCGGTGGATGATTATGGTAATCTTCACAGTTGCAAACATGAAAATCGAAAGCCTGGATTTCAAAGTCAAAAGTGTTTCAGATGTGGACACGTCATACATTTTGATAAAAATTACAGGTCAATTTCGGGAAAGTATATTCCACTGGATTGGAATTCGGGCAAACGACATGATTGTAACGAGACGCCGGATCCAGAGGACAGAAAGTATAGGCAATCCCAAGAATTAATGAAAAAAATGTAATGGAGTAAGATATGTGCCAGGCTATAAGAACTGAATCACACATTACAGCGACATAGGAATACCTCACATCACGAAGAGCCATGGGCGGTTACTCTGGACTCGTGTATTATTGTAATTTGATTATCTCATCCCAAGTTCCAGTTGCTGATAGCATATAGTATTTACCAAGATTTCCAGATTCTAAATGTATAATATCTCCGGAGGTAATTTGAACTTGAAATAACCTGTTCAAGAATTGCAGGAAACTTGGTCCTGCCACTATGCTCTTGACTTGCTTTTCGAGTGGTTTATTGTAGTATTTTTGTAGTGTGTCCATTAGTCCCAGACTACTAAGATCTTCAACTAATTCGGACAAATCAATAAACTTCGAATTCCTCTTGTAGACAAAAAGAGTTGCCATGGTAAAATGTCTTCGTTCCTATACACGACGAAGTACAATATAAAATTTCCCTGTTTGCACACACTACACCTTATTCTTGAGGTTATGCTGAGGTTCTTGGGTATCTAGTTTACGCAGGTTTCGAATCGATAAGTTGATCGGTAATGGCATTAATGACAATTATTAGAGAACGAGAGATATAATGAACATTTGTATGTCTCCTGTTCTATCTGTGGAAAGGAATTCAACAATTTACTTGGCGGTGTGATTTATTTAAGTACAGTAAAGGGTAAGCTAGAATTCTGTTCAGATGAATGTTGCAGAGATTACCTTAAGAAAAATCTCTAGGTCTAAACCTCCGTTTGTATCAATACCGGTTCCTTTATGATAGTGTTATATAACATGAAAGAGAACGACTAGGACTAATCAACGCATGCGTGAGGGTCATAAAAGTTTTGAAATCAGCGCAACAATCCAAAAATTAGGAATTCTTACTAAAATATAGCTACTATGGATTAGGCGATCAACCCTATAATTAGAAACATAAGTGATTAATTGATAAAGCTCATGTCTTAAACTATAAAAATAATGCAACTAACTGCTGGAAACAACTTTAAGAAAAATAGTAAAAGTCAAATCGCTGTCCTAACTTCCAGTAACAAATTGATGCTTAAATGAGCACATAACCATCCAGTTTACTAATTCCAAAAATAATACTGATCATCGGAAAAATCAGGAACTAATTTTCCAATCATATTTGGCAGATCTCAAAAAATAACATAGATAACCATTAATTGGTGTGGACGTAATGATATCTAGTGAATAAATCCGCAAAATGTATTCAACAGCAGCATGATTTGTGTGATGGAGATATAATAGAAATGATCAATAACTCAAGTGTAACAAGAATTTGTGAATGTCAATGTCATGACAATATGTATAAGCTAGTAAGTAGGATGAAGGCTGCAAATAATCAGTAATTAGAGAACCCATAATCAACTTAATAAACTATAGTATAAGCTTATGAAGATTTATAGAATTTCATATTTACCTGAAAACATACAAACATCGAAATATCACTTTGTCCGAATAAGACTGATTACCACAATTAAAATCAATAAAATCTTGCAATGTGCATAGCTTATAATTTTTGTAATCCGAATCGGTTCTGGCAGGTAACTTGACTAATTGGTGATTGCTAATACTCAATTAGCAAGCAAATTATCAACCGTTGCAGCTGACAAGATTCGGAATCTAGGCTTACCACAACCCATCCTATTCAGCCAGATCATCTAACTTTATAAATTAAGCATAATATTAGAATTATATATGGTGGATCTAGTTTATGGTCGTGGAATAACAGATATTGTTCGAGAGATACCTCTGTACACAAGCATATTCAAGAAATTTGTCGGTATCAAGTTGTTTCATACAAAGCCAGCGCTATACGGCTCAGCAGATATAATTAATGTTTGTAACCTTCACTGCTCACACTGTTACTGGTGGTTGAATAGAAAGGAGGATAATCAAGATTTAAGCATAGAGGATTGGAGGAAAGTAATCAGGAAAACATTCAAGAAACAAAACCTTTTTGTTGTCACATTGGTTGGAGGAGAACCAACTATGAGGCCAGAGATTATAGACGTATTTTGTGAAGAGATGCCTAGAAGGATATGTGTTGTCACAAATGGCTATTTTCCGCTGAAAAGGATCAAAAATCTTTACTTTTATTGGATATCATTAGATGGTACTGAAAAAGCTCACGATACTATTAGAGGAAAAGGTTCCTATGCCAAAACCAAGAGTAACATTCTAGAGTATATTAAAGGCCCGCCTCGGAATGGCAAACCTGCCTGGAAAGATATTTGGATCACAATGACTATCAATACAGTCAATTACTCTACAGCTATAGACTTGGCTGAAGAATGGGTTGGAAAAGTCAACAAAATAGGATTTCAGTTTCACACTCCATTCATGAAAGGAGATCCTCTCTGGTTAGAATTTGGAAAATTGCGCAATGATCTGGTAGACCGACTCATAGATCTTAGGAGAAAATATCCCGATTTTGTGATCAACAGTGAGAAACAACTGTCCCTAATGAAAGGAAACTGGGGAGGTAATGGGACAACTCCTGTTCAATGTCCGACATGGGCTATCCTTTCTTTGGATCATATGGGAAGAGTTAAGCAGCCTTGTTGCATTGGTGGTGCTGATGCCAAGTCTCTAAAGCCAATATGTGAAGATTGTGGTCTTGGCTGCTATTCGGTATTAGTTGCAAATGGCATTTCAGGCGCATGACAATGCACATCTTTGGTTATGTATTTGTTGGCTTACTTTGAAACGCCATAAAATTATTTATTATTACTAATGATGGATTTATCATTACTAATTATGGTAAGAAACTGACACAAAGATAAAATCGGAATTGATAATCAACGCCACGGGAATGATGCACACTGTGATGTACGCAACTGATTTACTATTCAGTAGAAAATCTAATTAGAATTTCGAATTTGAAGACGGGTTAACTAATTAATTATGGGAGTGGTTTGATTCATCTAGCAATCAAAGCATACTTCAAAATCTAGTTGATAAACCCAATTTTATATTTATTACATATTTGACATAATTTTTCCATTTATCTTATTTGCAAAATTAGGTGTATAATAATATGTGTATAATAAAATATCATTCTGTTCACTTGAGACTTTCGCAATAATCAAGATTTAGTTTTATGATCCATTATGTTGAAATAAAACCATTTAATTACATATTTGATTCTAGTTTAATATTATTTCTCTAATAAATAACAATTTGTATACGATTAAATTTTTAATAGTTTCCAAAATCTGAAAAATATTATCATTACCAAGAAATTAAGACGATATTATGTACAATGTTTTTATCGAATGTTTTACTAATAATAATTGATTAAATTATGAGAAGAAGAATGGAGATAATGGCAAAGTCAACATCTGCAAAGAATGGAAATGAGCGGATTACTACAAATAGAGATAATATTAAACATTTGGAATACTTTAACAACGGCCAGTGGCGGCATAGTGACAAATGTAGACAGTTTACAAATAAAGAGTGCTCTTTGGTAAGACTTAAGAAGCACGCATAGTTACCGTCATGTAGTTAGGCGTGTAAATCAGATTTATAGACAGTAAGTATTGTCTTATTACAATTGAGTGTATATCGGTGGTGATAATCTAACTTCTAAAGCACTCAAAATGTTATCTACACAACTATTTGTAATGAGAGAAGGGATTCTTAACTTTGTTTCTAGAGGCAATAAACTATTTATGAATTCTAAAATTGCCATTCGCTGCCCGATGTCATTCTCCTCACGGCACTTTTCAACTAAGCTGATCAGATATCTAGTATTTTGTGTCATTAATTACTATATTATGGATACAATAGACTTAAGAATGTTTAGATATTATTCCATTCCCGCACAAATAATTTTCCATAATTGAGAACTTATAAAACAATTGTTAGGGGCTAATGTTACTACAACATAGTCATAGGGCCACATCATTATGTCAACTATACACAAAGGATGATATAACATGAAGTGTATTAACTAATTGTTTATAATTGAAATTTCAGAGTGTACAGATTTGAAGGTATTGATGATTTCAACGGAGTACCCACCCATGCATGGTGGAGTTGGACGCTACTGCAAGAAGTTAGTCGATTCGTTAAGAAGCGAAGGTATGCAGGTATTTGTCGTATGCAATGAAGCTGGAAACGGAGATTACAGTGGTATTTCACCGAATAATCAAAATAATTCTAAAGTCCTCTTAGAAATAGTTAACGAGGTTGAACCAGACGTAGTCCATGTTCAGTATGAGCATGGACTATATGGAATACATTTAGATCCAATAAATCCTAGAAAAACACGCACAAACATAGAATCATTTTACAAAGAGTGCACAGTTCCTATAGTCACCACTTTCCATTCGGCTTACACCTTCACTCAATGGATGAGATTAGTAGTTCCATTAAATAATAGAATATTTGGGCGCCTTGGGACTTTTCTTAGGATGGGTTACGACTATTGGACACATCTACTGAATTATAATTCATTCAATTCCCTAAACAAGCAAAAAATAGGCTCCAATAAAGCCGGAATTGTCTTTTCTAAATATCTAGCCAATATTATCCCAGGTAGTACTTTGATATATCATGGGGCACAGCCTAGCATTTCCCCTCCTATGGATAGAAAGGAGGCAAGGAAAATGTTCTTACTTCCTGAAAAAGCAAACATTGCCTTAGCGGTGGGCTTTATGACCGCAACCAAGGGATGGGATATAATTGGAAAAATGAAGATACCTGAGGGCTGGAAGGTTGTAATAAACACCTCACAAAACCATTACGGAAGGGAGAAACTAAAGGGTAAATTTGAAAATGAAGGGGTGATCAACTTGAACAGGGGTTTTCTAAGTGATGAAGATTTGTCATTGCTCTTCTATTGTGCTGATGCTCTGATCCTTCCTTACAAAGTTACATCTGGTTCAGGTGTCATGTACGATGGATTAGCTCATGGACTACCATTTATTTCAAGTAAATTAGAATTTTTCAAAGAATTCTCCGATATGAAGTTAGGGATCATGGTTAATCGTAATCCAGTCGAGTTCTCAAATTCTCTTCTAAAACTTAAAAAGAATTACAAGCAATACAAAGATGCGGTTGTAGAACTTAGGAAGCATCTACTCTGGAGAGAAGTTGCCAAAAAGCATTTCTTGCTCTATAACTCGATTATTGATTATGCTAGTTCTCCACTCATAGGAAAAATTAGTAGATAAATTTAACCTGTTATTTGGAGAATGTTATGATATAGTGGAACTTGCCAAAAATGATATCGGAGTCTAATGTTTCAATTAGAGTTACCAAAAATAAGTTATAACCTCTAGTTCTACTCATCGCGGAGCAGTGCATTCTTATATGTGAGAGAGAATACATTAGGATGTGGACGGACCCGGAATTGAGTAGTAATATTTTTTCGGAAGTCGAGGTTGACTTTAGAGAGAGATATAGCAATTACCTAAGGACTATGAAACAACGAATCTACGACACATATCTAGGATTCAACGAATTGGACGATGAAAGAAAAATGGTTAATCAACAAGTTGTAAGGACGCCTGGACGTAGAGGCGAAATTATTAAGAATGAAGAGATTGATAAAGAATTTTCTAGGAGATATGTTGAGTATAAAATGGATTATTCTGATTGAATTCTGGACTCAATGAGAGATTTTAGTCCGAAAGTATTATAGACACTTTATATTTTAAAGTTTAATTCTACCTATAAACAATAAAAAGAGTTTCTTAGTTTTAGCATAAAACCAAAAAAAATACGGGCAGCAAATTAAGCCCAAACTAGTAGTCTTAGTCTTAACGTTACCCTTTTACTAAAGACTATTACTTGCGTTTGTGTGATGGATCTTTCTTTATTTACACAATTTGTGCTTTTGCGAAGCGATCTCCCACACTGGTAATTCTTATGTTCGTTTTCTGTCCACTTTTTGCACCTTCAACAAATATTACAAATCCCTGGATTCTAGCAATTCCGTCGCCTCTCCTGCTTATTTCTGATATTTCAACTTCGTATTCCTTTCCCATTTCTACCGGTTTTGGACTTCCAAAACCACTTCTATAACTCATAGTTAGGATAATGTCTGTTCTTTCCGTAATATTAATGAACGTAATCAACTCCATTTTGCTAAGATCATCTCACTTCAACTTACATATCGATATGAAATACCATTGAATAGTATCAGAGCGATTCTTGAGACGTAAATTTCTGTTTTAAATCGGTGTACTATCGAAAAGCGCTACAAACATAAAGAAATTCTGCGGTAACTAACTTTTCATAAATATGCTAGAGCCGATAATAGGCTTTATTCGTAAAAGGGTCAATAAGATTCGTGAACCAAGAATGTCGCTGTACATCTAAATTATTTTCTAATTCCAAAGACAACCTCTAGCCCTTTCGTTCTGGAATGGCTATATGTAAATGACTCGTTTGGAGTTATAGGAAAGCTGGATAATTGTTCATATTTGCATGCAGGACATATGTTGTTTGCTCCAAATAACTGATTGATGTGTAATTTACTGAGACATGTTGCAGTCCAGAGGCAATGGTCACATATAAGAAACATACTTTGATTAATTTTCATATTACATTGATTCATTAATGTTTGGTTTGTTGTCATTATTTAATGTGTACATCGCGTGTGTTATCTAGCTTTCTATTATTACCAAAAGTAGGTACACCTTTAACTTGTGATAATTGAATAGTTTTTCAATTATATTCTTAGGAAAGTATGCTCGGAAAAAGAATTTTACATCATTTCAAATAGTAGAGCTTGAATATTTTGGGCTTGGTTGGATTCGAATCAAATTCTCCTTCAATTAGCAATTATCGTGATAAAGTTATCCCTGACTGAATTTAGTCGGCATTAATTAGCCTAACTTTGTTTAATTGCGTCGGCACATTTATCACAATACTTCTCTATTATTATCGCTCCTATAGTACTGTATTTGACTAACTTGGTCGCAGGTTCTCCGCATCCTATACAAAATCTTGAATTTTTTTCTGCACTTGATGTAAAGGGCTCAATACTTTTAAGTGTCTTTTCTATCATTCACAATCTCTAATTATATAGAAAGAGTGTACATTATAAACTAAATAGAATACAATTTTTCGTGCTAACTCCAATTAGTAGATTGAGGAGAATGGGAGGGACATTTCACTTGTGTTTATAATCATATCCACACCTGTTTTAGCCTGTTGGGTTCGGAAACGTCTTTTATCGCAACCAAACTACCAATCTAGGTCAATCGACTGTTTAAACCTTTTATCCTGCGCTGTTAATATACAATTACTAATTTCTAACCAATTAGTACCAAAGTACAGAAACTGATGGGGGTTTTTGTTTTCTTTACGAGTACCACCATACTAATCTTCCATGACCCCATCAGTGTTTACAATCATCATATTACAACTCCCCTAATCACAATCTCCGCAATGTCATAACTGGAGGGCAAACACTCTGAATAATTCCAAGCCCACCAGCATTGTCATTAACTCAAGTAAATTATATCAATAATTGAATCCGGCAAACTACACAATGAATTAAGAATTTTGGGTTGATCCTGTATCAAGTTTGTATTCATGAAAACTAAAAATTAGATATCAAGAAGCAAAAATATTATACCTAATCGTAATATAGTCAAATTATGACAAGAACAGTCAAACCAGATGGCTTACCTGGGGAATTTAAATGTCGAACATGTGATATTTCATGGTCAAGTTTTATGCAGAATAACCTCCCATGTACAGATAAAACAACGAGATTTGGACTACACAACTTCGATTTTAGTAGACCGATTCTTCTCGAAAAACCTCAGCCACTTGCTTGAACCGGTCAATTTTCAATTGATTTCCCGCGCTAGACAAGTGTCACAATATTTTTCCACAAGCGTGGCATCAACCATGTCATAACTTGCAATTTGAGTTGCTACACCACCACACACAGAACAATAACCGCCTGCTTTCTCAGACATGAATCTTTTTTTTACACTTTGAGATATTCTAGGGTTTGAGAGAATGTTTTGAAGATGTTTGAGTTGCTCCTTAGATCTGTTCACCGGTCGCACAGTTGGGTTTGGTTTATCTTTATTACTACGATGATTATTTCCGTAAAAAGAATCATGCATGCTTATTATACACGCTAATCATATATCTATATATACGATCGGAACATTTTTAGTTTTCATTTCCTCGGGTTGAATTCTTTTTAAAACATCACCAGTGTTCCTCTAACGGTATTAAGAATAAACTACTGATAACTAGAATTCCTACAATCATTCCTATTGTGCAGATGTTCGATTTTATGTATTCTAATGGTTTCATATGACTATTTCGCATAGGCACTATTACTATCATTGTAAACATTCAAGCTGAGAACTTACACTGGATTTTGATTTCTAAACTATCTCTTAGGGATTCGAACCGTGCATATAGGAGGGTTCTGCTCTATTATTTAGTTTTTTCATAAGAAATTGAATTTATGAAACTCCTCGAAGATAGACAATAACTGAATTGTGGGGGGCATCTATCAAAAACTAAAACTAGGATTTTGTTACTGTATCTTTAAACTGTCTACTGCGTCCATAATAACTTGAGTAGCGTGTACTCCAAAATTTACTTTACAATAGTTTTCATTTCTTAGCTTTGAATCAAACCTGTTTGTCCTTATCAACTGTGAAACCCTATTTACTGCAGCTAGATAATTCATCGAAGATATCCAAGTCAGTATGATTGTACATTTATCGCAAACTTGAACTTTAACATTACTCCCATATATTTCCCCACAAAAGACGCATTTGTTATATACTAGTGAAGTACCGGATCTGGGCGCGTTAATACCAAAATGAACTGTATTAAAGCACTCGATACATAGGTGTTGATTACATGTAGAACATGAGTGATATTCTTCATGTTTACTACATTTTTCACACACTGTCATTGCTTACAAGCACCGTGCAGAAGCCATCATCAAGAAGCGATTGTTGGCATGAATTAATATATTCATTATATATCTACTAGTGTTATTAATTAGGTAATCTCTCCTATATCTAGTTACTCTACAAATAAATGCAGGAATGACAAGTGTTTAATTATTATTTTTAACATCGGCTTTGAAGCTTGTGAATGGAGTTCAATTAATTTTTGGGTTCGAATATCTTATGTTGGTAATTATGAAAGGAAATGATACTAATAACTGCGATTTGTATTAGTCTATTGCATTATCTCGAATATTGGTTGATCAATGTAGATATCAATACATCTTTATTGTGCATAATAGTACTATATTTAGAACAATTTTGGAAAAAAATAAGTGCGATAAGTGTAACTTGACAATTCATCCGAATTTCATAGGTAATCATAAATGTGATCATCAAAATTGTCCAATTTGTAAGAGCCCGATTACTCCTTCTCAATATTGGCTCCACTTAAGATCACATCCGGGACATGAAAATGATAATCCACCATCACCAAAAAGAAATATGTTTGAGAATAGAAGAAATGAAAGCCATTCGGGATATGGCAATTATCAAAGAAATTAGTCAAGAATTATCTTATTTTTTAAAGCAGCCAAAGTGAATCCGTGCTCGTCGATACCCACGACGCTATCAGTTCTAAAAAGCGGTTCTTCATATTATTGGAATTCTGGGTAAAAATAAGGTTTTGTAATTTATTGCAATCCCGGACTTGTCTCAGTTACATTATCATTTTTCAACCCGCCAACCACATTCGAATCATGTGTATTTTGAACATCTTGTTTTGCAGCGTCTAATGCGTTTTTAAGGCCACTGGTTATATCAGCGCCTGTTTGGCGTAATGTATTTGCACTAAATGTAAAGCGTATAAAACAGAAGGATAAAACTACATTATGAAAATTGGGATAATAGGATCCGGAGACGTAGGACGCAGACTTGCAGATGGTTTTATTGAACTTGGACACCAAGTTAAGATAGGCTCACGTGATCCGAATCAGAGTAAGATTATCGAATGGATAGACAAACACGATAAAGAAAAAGCATCAGCAGGAACATTTGCAGAAACAGCGAGTTTTGGTGAACTCGTTGTGTTAGCAACTTTGTGGGAAGGAACAGCTGATGCTATACAATTGTCAAATCCAAAAAATCTCGCTAAGAAAATTGTTATCGATGTAACTAATCCGTTAGACTTTACTAAAGGTATGCCACCAAGACTAGCTTTAGGTCACACAGATTCTGCTGGCGAGACCGTTCAAAGATTGTTACCTGATTCCAAAGTTGTCAAGGCTTTCAACATTGTTGGAAATCCCCATATGATACATCCCGATTTCCCTGGTGGGAAGCCTACTATGTTTATATGTGGAAACGATGAGGCAGCTAAAAAGATTATGATAGATGACATACTTTCAAAGTTTGGCTGGGAAACAATCGATATTGGAGGAATAGAAGGTTCTAGGCTTCTTGAACCAATTGCCCTTCTATGGATATTACATTATTTCAGAACCGGTAACGGAAATCATGCGTTTAAGCTATTAATAAAATAAGAGATCTAAAAAATATAAATTTAATATGAAGATGTTAGGTAGTAGCGAACCATACCGTTAACAATTCGAATCCAATCCGGAAAGAATATTCAATCCATTGATAACCACGCCCATTATTATCATTATGATCCAAAATATGAATTCTAGAATGCATATATATTCTAAAAATAAATAAAACTGCCTAGACTTGCTATATTCCTACTTCGGGAATTAATTCCATATAGTTGGAACCCAAACAAGAGAAACCAATATTACAGAAATTCTAGATTTATCAGGTCTAATAGTAAGCGTTTCAACTTCTGATTCTTTCCTAGTTTTCGAATCTAACATTGAAACTTCGGTATCAAACTCAGAGTTTATCTTAACAAGTTCCTGACTTAAGTATCCTAGAGTCTCCTTAGCGTTTTGTACATCTTTTGTCTCCTTCATTGATCTGCCAATTCCTTTCATAGCACTTCCTGCACGACCGTATGATGAAGTTCCAATCCTCTTCCTACCCATAAATGCGCCTAATAAAGTAGCGCCAATTGATACAGCAGTTTGCATTTTCTGCTGTTTTGCCTGCTCAGATTGAACTCCCACCGCTTTCTGAGCTCTATTAATTTTCTCTTGCAATGCGTTTATCTTTGGGGCATATTTTTGTCGCAGCTTTTCTACCAATTCATCTCGTAGCTCTCGCCTCTTCTGGTCTAGTCGTACACGAAATTCACTTTCAGATTCTTCCACAGAAGAGAACAGTTGAGTAAAAGGATCTCTATATACATTTAATCTGATACTTTGTGATAACCAAATAACAAAATCCTTACGCCAGTCATCATAATTTTTAGATTGTTCGGATTTAGAAATTTCTAGCTTCTATTGGAATTGGATATCAATTACATCCGCCCAGCAATACCTTTACTATTTGTCTGACTTATTGTGCCCAACCCTCTCTACAATTATGCGTTGAATATGGGTTTACTTATAAATCATTTGGGGTATTTCAATTAATTGAAAGTAGTCAAAAAAAGTCCATGAATGTCAATTCTTAACTTGGTAACTAATACTTGGAACTAGTCTTGGTATCATTTTAAATATACTATATGAGAGATATTAAGTTTTGATATTGACCATTTTTAAAGCAACTAAAAATGATAACTATAGTGAGATTTTTATTAGCATGTGTACTGCCGTCGGTATTCGAACCGTGCATTGTTGTACGGTTCTATTCGTGCCTATTATTTTTTTTCTAATTCTTAATTTCATCTAATGACTATCCTGCTTGTGCTCTTTTAACACTGAACTTTCCTTTTACGAATACAGGTTCTTCAATTCCCCAACTCCACTTCCTCTTGGGAGTAATCCTGATATATTGAGGATTAGGGTGATCTTTACTTTCCATATACCCACCATTACGAGTGACTATATCTGCAGTTCCGTAAATTCTAATACCCCTCGGATCCCATGGATTAACAGTCTTCAAGTCATCTACGATAATTGCAACTCTGTCATTTATCAGAACGTTTCTATATTTTGTAGATTTAAGAAGGTTCATTCCGCCTACATAAAGATATTCACCGTCAAAATCAAAACCAACAGGTACAACATCAGGTTGTACGGTCCCTTGTTGAATTGAGGATGTAGCTGTAGCTATCCTTGCAAGGCGCTGAGACTTTAGATAATCTCTTTCCTTTTGGGAAAACATTTGATTGGTCATTTTGATATACATTTTAACACATAATAAGAGATAAAGTTAACTGCGCACGGCAAATCAAATCCTCCATTTCATAGACTATTAGTATGATTTTTGTCAAGATTTTAACAACTCGCATCTGTGCAGAGGATAGAATCATATATCTTTAGTTCGATACCATTATTGATAAGAAAATGGGCTCGTCAAACAACGGTCTCCCTCCATCGGCAAATACTGGAGGAGAAGACAATCGCCCTGTAGAAATAGTATTAGCAGGTTGGGTGGATAGATTTGTGGCGTGGCTAATTGATTTTATTATAGTATCCATTGTCTTAGGAGTTTTGTTTGCATTGATGTCATTTCCATTTGGGTTCTCCTTTTATAGTAACGATATGGCGTTAGACCGCAAGAACTTTGAGCCCTTTCACTATTTTCTATCAAGCCTTGTATTCTTTGGATATTGGACTTACTTTGAGCACACAAGCGGACAATCAATAGGCAAGAAACTTTTGAATATAAAGACTACGAACTTGTCTGGCAAGAGAGTAGATATCAAAAGCGCCGCATTAGAAAGCTTTGGCAAATCATTCTTACTTCCGATAGACGTAATCTTGGGATGGCTTTTTACTAATAATAAGAGACAAAGAATATTTAATAAAATAAGTAACACTATAGTAATTAAGTTAAGGCCCAGAGAAGAACTAACTGAAAATATAAGATACAGAAAGGATTAGCCTGGTACCGCCTGCTGAGACCTATTGGAGAAGAATAGCGTAAGCAATTAGGCAGAATTAAATCCATGTAGTAATGGGTCGGTACCAGTAACGTTATCGGCTCCAAATTGGGATTCTTGCTCTGAAGAAAGAATTTCAACTCTTTAAGGTTTTTTATCTATGTTTCGATATCTAATGCCTTTTTGCCAATTCGTTCAAATTCCTTCAAATAGGATTGGTTTCTTGACCGCCATTTTTTGGTTACAAGATCTTTTGTTAGTAGCCACATATCTGCAATAACATAGCTTTGCCATTGGATAAATTCATCTTCTAACTCTTTATCATGTTTTAATATAAAACCCAATCTATCGTAAGTAGTTGCGACATTTCTAGCTGCTTCTTCCGTTGCCATATCAAGTTCCAAAAGTAAATTATCATTGCCATTTCCTTCTTTTAGATGATTTAAGAGTTTATTTTTTCTGAGCGCCCTTCTAGATTGAACAAATTTTTCATCTTCTATTATTCTGGTGATATTTGTAACATTAGAAAAGAGGTCAGATTGTCTCTTGCGTTTACCCTCTCTATAGGATCTTAATATTCTGGCTGATGACAATCCCATTGCAACTACAGAAAAAACTAATGAAGATACTACAAGAGGTTCCAACTAATGATATTTATTATATCTGTAGTCCCGTAATTAAACTTAATTTATTTAAAACAAATCCACTAATTGCAGTTACTCTGTGACTATAAAAAATTCAACTGTTCCTCTTTCCAGGATATCCAATAAATATTGCATTAATTAATTAAAGGCTCTCTTTAGGATAAATTATCGATTGGTCACTATTAACCCAGCTGATGCGATTCTATGGACGCTGAGACGAAGCGAGAAAGATGTTATTAAGCTATATAATTCCTTATCGCCCATTATGCAGGTTGCCACAGGTGCTACAATGCTCAATTTTGGCTATTGGGACGGAGATGTAAACAGTCCGGTTAAGGCTCAATCTAATTTATGTAGTTTTGTAGGTAAACTTGCAGATCTCGACTCATCCAGAACTCTAATTGATGTTGGAAGCGGCTACGGAGCACCTGCACTTCAATGGAGTAGAGAATTTAGACTCGGGAATATAGTCTGTGTGAATATTAATTCTCAGCAGCTTGTTAATGGATTCAAAATGGCCTTAAGAAAGATTGAAAATGCACAAGTACCACATTTCCATTGTCTACGTACGAACATTTCTTACATTAATAGCACTTCTTTATCCTTGCCATTTGCAACCGGTACTGTTGACAGGATCGTAGCATTAGAATCTGCACAACATTTCAAACCTTTTGACAGGTTTATTGCCGAGAGTTACAGAATATTGCAAGCCAAAGGTTTACTGGTAATAGCCATGCCTGTGACAGTTTCGTTAGATGATGTCTTGAAAAAACTGTTTAAGCTCGGTATTCTCAGTCTGACTTGGTCATCTGAGCACTACGGATTGGAATATGTAAAGTCAGCTATTAGTAGATTCCAATTCAAAATAATGAATATAACTATGATTGGTACTCAAATATATGAACCACTTGCTCTTTATTATATCCAAAACAGGAATGAATTGAGGCAGAAAATTACGACATACTATCCGTCATATGTTGAGAAAATCCTTTGTATGTCATTGGTCAAGATGATGAATGTATCTAAAAAAGGATTAATAGAATACATTGTATTAAAAGCTCAAAAATTATGAAGTGCGCCTTCAATGCTCATAGTTCTCTTATTTTCTGTCATAGAATTAGATTAGAGAACTAATTTTACTACTCGGACGTCGGGATTCGTATTGTTATCAATACTGATCCAACACCAAAGGAGAATTGAGCAAATATCCAATCGGAACTATTAGTTGGTTCTCCTTCAGTGAACTGTCAAGGATTAGGATTTAGGCTGATGTGATTCCCATCCTTTATATATCAAAAAATAGATCAAGTATGAGAGAATGAAGGGATATAAAACAGGGATAGAAAAAGACACCATAGATAATACCAACTTTAGGAAAGTATTGTACAGTTCCAAGCACATTCAACTTGTTCTGATGAGTCTGTCACCTGGAGAGGAAATAGGAGAAGAAATTCATTCTAAAAATGATCAATTCTTTCGTATTGAAGGCGGTCATGGAAAATGCATTATAGATGGCAATGAGTACGAAATCAAGGATGGCGATGCAATCGTAATTCCAACTGGAGCAAAGCACAATATCATTAATATTGATGGGCAAGCAGATCTGAAAATGTACACACTTTATGCTCCACCCCATCACAAGGACGGAATAACAAGATCTACTAAAAAGGAAGCAGAAGACAACGAGGCAGAATTTGACGGAAAAACAACTGAATAACATGTTGAGTAAAGCTGTTTATAGAAACGTTCTAACTGTTCATAACACAACTCATTTCTACTATATTTTCTAATCTTAATTTTATTTATTAATTCAAATAGTAATTGCTGTTGCAGTAGGTACAAAAAAATTCGTTCTCTTTTGTAGGATTTCAGCCGTCGCGGTAAATTTGATTTTTCAGATTGAACGGAATTAGAAATTCTTGGATTTAAATAAGGAAACTTTACTTCACAATAATATTGCTGTAGAAATTAATATTATTTTTGGTCTAGTGATAAACTTCTTTTATTTGGAGGAATAACACTGGTAGCATTAGCACCAATAATAAGTCAGATTAATCTTGATGAAAATAATAATAACTCTAACTCTTCAATTTCCCTGAACATAAATAATACTAACGTTACTATTCCAAATAACTCCATATTTATCCTTGGAGGGTTTATGGGGGTTATTGGAGGTATGTTAATTGTGATTGGAATTGCTAGCTTTGTTGTAGCATGGGGCCTATTGAAAGGTAAAGTTTGGGCTTGGATAGTTACTATTATAATCACCATCATCTCTATTGTCCTAAATATCATATCAATTATAGCTGGAAGTAACGAAAGTATAGTAGGCTTGATAATTAATGGAATTATAATTTTCTACCTCTACAGAACCAGTGTTAAATCATTTTTTGGCAGGATAAAAGGATCGACTGTATAGCTTACAGGCGATATTTTCCAAGGTAGCAGCTTTCAAATATGATATCTTGAACAACAAATGAAATGTGACGACAATCTCATTTTCTTAAAGCGAAGAAGTTGAGTGAAATTCAATTACAAAATTCTTAGTTGTCGGACGTGAGGAATAAATCCCTTCATGTACTGGGGTTCTACTATTTGGTATTTAGCTTTTTGGTTTTAGTAAACTTTTCTCAATCTGGGTTAATAAGATTCTGGTATTATCTGATTTAACCTAAAAATTATGCTTCCAATGCTTTTAGTCATAAATTTGAAATAATTATTCTGCCAGATTAATTGGAACACTTTACGTAATATGGTTGTACTAATTTGTATCTAGCTTCTTAGAAACGTGATTGTATATTACAGTTAATCTAGTGGAAAAGAAATTTTTCATAAATATTTTATACCCTTACATTTAAATAATATGTTATG
>JAHEZK010000124.1 GCA_023251115.1 Nitrosomicrobium frigidum (SeqCode)
GTTGGATTCAAGACAAGATAACGATAATTCATTTTCTAGAATCTACTATTTCCAGGAATTAGTTGATCGTCCTTCACGTGATATTAGATGCATTGTGATAGGAGATCAAATAGTAGCCTCGGTATATAGATACTCTTCAGAAAATGAATGGAGAACAAATGTAGCTGTTGGTGGCAGAACAGAGGAGGCCCCATTAACAGCAGAATTACAAGAAATTGTCCTAAAAGCTTCAAGCGCTGTAGGAGGCGGAATCTTGGGAGTAGATCTCATGGAAGATAAACAAAGAGGCTATTTGGTGCATGAGCTAAACAATACTGTAGAATTTAGAGGAGCATCGACCGTCTGTAAGTCTGACATTGCAGGAGCAATTACAGACTATTTGGTAAAATTATCCACAAAATAAGATTGTGTTATGATAAAAATACTCTAGAACTGCAAGCGGCACAGCCAATTGCTATGGGTTGGATAACAAAATTCATAAGATGTCATAGTAGAAATTTCGGTGAAGGAAGAAATTGAAATGAAAGTAGGAGTAATCGGCGCTTCGGGATATGTTGGTGGTGAACTCTTACGGCTGCTAGTAGTTCATCCGGATGTTGAATTAAGTGTTTTAACCTCTAGGCAGAACGCAGGAGAGTACGTCCACAGAATACATCCCAGTCTGAAAGGTTTCATAAATCTAACATTCTCTTCGATGGAATTGGACAAATTAACAAAACAATGTGATTTGATATTTGTCTCTGTTCCTCATGGTAACGCATTAAACATAGTCAAGGAATTATACAGTACAGGAATAAAGATTGTAGATTTATCAGCAGATTTCCGCTTGAAGAATGCAGAGGATTATGTAAAATGGTATGGTTGGGAACATCCTTATCCTGATTTACTTTCTAAATCTGTTTATGGCATTCCGGAGATTCGTAGAAATGAAATCAAAGACGCACAATTAGTATCATGTCCTGGGTGCATGGCAGTAACCTCAATCTTGGCGCTAAAGCCATTAATGGAAAATAAATTGATTGATACTAGTCATATTATTGTGGATAGTAAGATAGGCTCTTCTGGTGCCGGTTCGACGGACAGCTCAGGAACTCATCATGCAATGAGATATGGGGTAATAAGACCATACAAACCCTCAAAACACAGACACACAGGTGAAATAGAACAAGAATTAAGCATCCTAACAGGTGAGAAAATTAAAGTAAGTATGAGTCCTCATGCCGTAAATCTAGTAAGGGGAATACTTACAACAAATCATGTATTTCTTAATTCACCAATGTCAGAGATTGAACTATGGAAGGTTTATAGAAATTCGTATAAGGACGAACCATTCATTCGACTAATAAGAGATAAAAAGGGATTCTATAAATTCCCGGATCCAAAGTTTGTTGTTGGTTCTAATTTCTGTGATGTAGGTTTCGATTTGGATGAAAACACAAACCGAGTAGTTGCTCTTTCAGCCTCTGATAATTTAATGAAGGGAGCTGCAGGTTCTGCCGTGCAGAACATGAATCTAATGTGTGGGTTCAGTGAAACTGATGGACTCAGGTATACACCATTAACACCGGTATGATTGTCATAAAGTTTGGTGGAAGTGTTCTCTATGAATTGCATCCATCAATAATTGATGATATTCGCCAAATTTCGCAAAAAGAGAAACTAGTGCTGGTTCATGGTGGAGGTAATGAAGTAACCAACGTCGCTACAAAGCTTGGAAAGGAACAGAAATTTATCGTTTCTCCCAGTGGCATAAGAAGTAGATTCACCGATAAGGAAACGGCTGAAATTTACACTATGGTAATGGCTGGAAAGATAAACAAGATAATAGTCAGAATGCTAGTCCAGGCAGGCATAAGAGCGGTTGGGATTTCCGGAATAGATGATAACATGTTGAAGGCAGTAAGAAAAACAAAGTTGACAGTACTAAATGAAAAAGGGCGCAAAATGATTATTGAAGGAGGATATACTGGAAAAATAAATTCTGTTGAAACATCACTTTTGAACACTCTTACTGAAAGAGGCTTTGTTCCCGTGGTATCCCCAATAGCAATGAGTGAAGAATATGAATTTTTGAATGTCGATGGCGACAGGGCGGCAGCTTACATAGCGGGCAATCTAAAGGCAGAAAAAGTTATTTTTTTAACTAATGTGAATGGCTTACATTTAGAAGACAAACTGGTGAAAAAACTCACAAGAGATGAGGCAAAAGAACTGCTGCCGAAAATAGGATTTGGAATGGAAAAAAAGATATTGGCTAGCACAGAAGCCCTATTGATAGGCGCTAAAGAAGTGATAATATCGTCAGGTAAGGTGTCTCACCCAATTACGTCTGCTATAAATCATACAGATTGTACGGTGATCTCGAATTGAAACTTAATGAAGACGCATTTTTGATAAATCTATATCAAAGATTTCCTGTTACTATCGATAGGGCCCAAGATGCAACAATTTGGGACACATCAGGAAAGGAATACATTGACTGTATGGGCGGATATGGGGTCGCTATAATAGGACATTGTAATAAAGATGTCATTAATGCAATAACATTGCAAATAAACAAGCTCATGGTATGCCATATGTCTACCTACAATGATAGCAGACTTGAATTTCTGTCAAAGTTAAAATCTATAGCGCCTGATAACCTAGAGAAGATTTTCTTTAGTAATAGTGGAGCTGAATCTATAGAGGCTGCATTAAAATTCTCACGAAAATTTTCACAAAAAAATGGAGTTATTTCCATGTATGGTGGCTATCACGGAAAAACGTTTGG
>JAHEZK010000125.1 GCA_023251115.1 Nitrosomicrobium frigidum (SeqCode)
CATGCTCTATCTGCCACGCACTTATAAAAGTTAGAAAAACTATAGAGGAATTTTGGGGACATTACTTGCCCCTAATTCTACTGCAAGATTCATCTTTGTTTGGTCTTTAAGTGATCGGGTTCAAAAATATATTTAGACTAACGTACGATATTAAGAATGAAATCGATTTAATAAAAATATGACATGGTTGCCAAGTCTTCGGACGTCGGGATGAGCTATAAAATTAGTCCTGTTACTGGATTCTAATACATATTATGATTGACATAGCAATAAAGTTTTCTCACTTGATCACCAAATTCGAGTCCGTCGGTACCCACGAGGCTATCGGTTCGAAATTAGGATTCTGAATATTTATTTATAAACCACGGCACTTTATGCTTTTTTCATTGGGGATGTACACCTGATTACGGACATATTTTTTAGAAAAAATCCTTAACAAAATCTGCGAAGCGATTGTTCCTTCCCGATAATCGTCATTTTTGAGAGCAGTCTCAACTAAATCCATTCCAATTAGAACTGCAGAATCATCGATACTGTTTAGTATCTTGATAATTTCAGAGGGATCTAGGCCAAAAGGTTCTGGAGTCCCCGTACAAGGAACATATTGACAATCCAGCACGTCAATATCAAATGATATGTAAATTCTTCTGTTTTTAGTAATTTTTCTAATATGTGATAATACTCTCTCAAACTTCGATTTTACATTCCACGCGTCAAACGTTACTACTCTCTCATCATGAGCAACTTGGTTTTCGTCTCTGTCTTCTTGCCTTATTCCAATTTGAATTATATCATTCCCCTTGATGAAATTTTCTTTAATTAGCCTAAAAAACGGAGTTGCATGACACATTTTCATTCCTCTAAATGCCGGCTTCAGATCCCTGTGAGCGTCGAAATGAATTAAAAGCGGTTTTTGATATGATAGGCCCTTAAAGCAAAAATAAGATATCGTATGTTCCCCTCCAAGTACTAAAGGTTTCTTATTTAAAAGAGAGAGATTTCTGTTTATATCCGGTACGACCTTGTCGAGATAAGAGAAAATTTTTTGAGTGTCGTGATAATGTGGAAGTATTAAGTCTCCTAAATCAAAGATTTTTACCTTGTCCCTGAAATCAATTTTTTCTTCAAATACAAAAGTTTCGATCTGACGTGCAGATGTTTTCCTTATTGCTTCTGGACCATTTCTTGTACCTTTTCCAAATGAAGTAGTAATATCGAGAGGAATTCCAAACAAAACGACATTCGCATCATCAAAAGATATTTTTTTGTCAACATCACCAAATGGATATTTACTGTTGGTCAATTCTGGAGGCTTGAATAAATGATGATAAACATTCAAAAAATCGGACTCCACGGAAAGTGGCTTTTGCAATAAATTAACCTTATCTGAGGAGTATATAAGGGAAGAGTATAAAAATTATATAAACATGTTCCTGTGAGTGAAAATATAATACAAACTTAATTCCAATTGGGAGAACAATACTCTGTTAAGAACGTGTTCTTCTCATATAAAAGAAACAATTATCAGGTGAGATGCCGTTGCATAATACCTAAATTTTTTGGGTAAAACTTGCAGAATCATCTGAGACGAAACTAGCTACTAGATGCTTTATCTTTCGCTAATCCTTTTGGTTCTTGCAGTTTAGTATCTGCAATAATTAGTTCAACCTGAGAGCCACAGCTGTTACAAAAAAGTGAACCATCAGGATTATTATGTTTGCAATTCTTGCAGATAATATTAAACCCTGAAACTATTTTGAGAAGTTCAGTCCTGAGACTGGTTATGGAAGCTACTAATGAGTCAAATTCAAGTTTCGTAACTGGGAGAATGGTTTCTTGTTTATTCATAATTTGAACGGACGCGGAGGTTTCTGCTTTTTGTTTTGACCTTATCTTGGATTCAATCATGTTGCCGCCTAAGGTCGTGATGAGAACCCATAAAGTACCTACCCCTACTAGCATGAAAAATGAAGCAACCATTCGACCTTCCGAAGTAATTGGATATACATCGCCATACGGCACTGTTGCAACTGTAACTATAGCCCACCAAAAAGCATCTCCCAAGCTAGTAATCTTTGATCCAGGGACATCACCCTCAACCATATACATAGCAACAGCGGCGGCCACAAACGTAATGAACGCAAAAATTATTGTAAATATCAACCTGCTTTGAATTCCCTGCAAAATATGGACAGTCCTAGAAAATAGCTGGATTAGTCTAAATAATCGGGCAAGCCTAATAGCTCGCATTCCAGCGGCAACCAGAGTTTGACTCTCAATGATGCCAAAGACAAAAAGGGGAATCATCCCGGGAAATTCATAACTATGTCTGAGGATGTATTTTCCAGGCTCTGTCGATCCTCTTACTCTAAAGTAAAAATCCGCAATTAAGATTAGAACAGTTATAAAATCAAATATGTAAATGGCGTATAAACTACCTCCAGAAGGCTGTCCAATATATTGAATAATTATGAGAAGAACAGATATAGCTGTAATTCCGGTTATAAAATACCCTATCTTTTGGTTCGTAACGCATTATACTTATAGTATATTAAAAGGATTAACGAAAATTCCTATCTTCCATTATAGAATGAAAATATATTCTACTAATATCTAGAAACATAATACCAGTATATAGAAATACATCGCAGTTTTTGGTCTCTAATGATCCTTATTTAATATCTATAAACTTCTCTTGCCATATCAAATACGTACAAGCTGTAAATATTATTTCAATGCTATGTTTGACTTCTGTTCGAGTAAAGTCTT
>JAHEZK010000055.1 GCA_023251115.1 Nitrosomicrobium frigidum (SeqCode)
TATCTACACGGAGTTATTTAAGGACGTTTCATTCAGAGTTCTTCCGATTACAAAAGATGATGCAATAAAAATGTTGAATTCTCTAAGAGGCAGGGATATCCTCAAAGGGTTCAGGGGATCAAAAGCCGTTAACATGGATATGATTTCTGAAGCAATTGTCAATATTGGAACCTTAGGGGTAGACTTGGCTGGCAAATATGAGAGCATTGACTTTAATCCTGTTGTTGTATACCCTGATGGATATTTTGTTGTAGATGCAAAGATTATACTTAAGGAAAAAGCTTCAGATGATGCTATATCGAAAGCACATCCCGACGCCAGTTTCATGGACTTGTTCTTTAGTGCAAAATCGGTCGCGTTGATAGGAGCATCACCTGAGCCAGGCAAGATAGGGAACTCTGTTATGGAGAGCCTTGTAAAACATGATTACAAGGGAAAGGTTTATCCCGTAAATGCAAAAGGTTATCCAGAAATAATGGGTGTCAAGGCATACAAGAACCTATTGGACATCAATGATCCAGTTGATGTCGTAATCGTTACCGTTGATCTTAAGTTTGTTCCTGACCTTCTTGCAGAATGTGGAAAAAAGAATATCCACAATATGGTAATAATCTCTGGCGGCGGTAAGGAATTAGGAGGAGAACGTGCAGCAATTGAGAAACGGGTTCAGGATATTTCTCGTGAATTAAATATTAGAATAATCGGCCCAAACTGCATCGGTATTTTTAACGGAGAAAATAGATTGGATTGTGCATTTCAGGGACATCTAAGAATGATAAGACCAAGACAAGGAAATGTGGCTTTTCTTTCTCAGAGCGGAACTGTTGGTATTGCTTTTATGGAGACTGCAGATGCATTTGGATTAAGTAAGATGATCTCTTATGGTAACAGATCGGATGTTGATGAAGCTGACATGATACACTATTTAGCTCAAGATCCAAACACAAACGTAATTGGCTTGTATGTAGAAGGGCTAGGAGATGGTCGCAAATTTATGAATTCTGCAAAAAATGTAATAAAAGAGCATCAAAAGCCTATTGTTGTTTTCAAAAATGGACGGTCTACTAAAGGAGCCAAACAAGCAGCCTCACATACTGGTTCTCTTGGTGGATCTTTTGCAGTAATAAGCGGAGCCTTTGAGCAAACAGGAATTATTTCTGTAGATTCTTATGAAGAGTTGACATCAGCGCTTAAGGCGTTGACATGGCAACCTGTTCCAAAAGGAAATCGGATCGCCATGGTAACAAATGGAGCAGGACCAATTATAGCTGCGATAGATAATTTCGAAAGATTGAATTTAGAATTGGCTCAACTGAGTGATCAAACTATAAAATCATTCAAAGAACATTATCCGGCCACCTATGTAATCGGCAACCCGTGCGATGTTACTGGTTCTGCAAGCGCAGATGATTACCGATTCGCAATACAAGCATTTCTAGACGATCCTAATGTGGATATCGTCATGCCTTGGTTCGTTTTCCAAGATGACCCACTGGAAGAAAAAATAGTTGACATACTGGGAGATTTGCAAAAGCAAAAGAAAAAGCCAATTCTTATAGGCGCAATGGGCGGCCCGTTTACCGAAAAAATATCTAAAAAAATTGAAGCGTTCAATATACCGGTATACGAATCGGTAATCACCTGGATTACAGCAGCTGGTAGTCTGGCAAAGTGGCAAAAAATTAAGGAAAGCTTAAAATAAAATCTGTCGGAAATGGGCCTTTTGTTTTACTTGCGCGCCCAAAATTCTCATTTTCAAAACGTTATTATAGTTTAGTAGGGCAATGTACTCATAATGGAAAGTACACAACAAACGGAATTGATTACAATATCTCCAAAGGCAGCAGAAAAAGTCACGGAATTCATGAAACAAGAGAATAAGGACAGCTTGTATCTACGAGTTTATGTTTCTGGTGGAGGTTGTTCAGGTCTCTCATATGGTATGGGTTTTGAGGAAAAGCCTGACGAAGATGACAATGTGATTGATCAAAATGGCATCAAAATGATTGTGGATAGTTACAGTCAAAAATACCTAAAGGGAACAAACATCGATTACATTGAAAGCCTGATGGGATCTGGATTCAAGATTAATAATCCAAATGTCACAAAATCATGTTCATGTGGACATTCCTTTTCAACTGAATAAAAGAGAATTTTTTAGTTTTTTTATTTCTTATATTTTTGTCGTGCGAAATTTTGTAATGTCTCCAATGTTTAAGGCCATAGTCCTCTAATCTTTATGGCGTCAACTACTCTGTTCAACGCAACTACCAAACTTGCCTTTCTCATGTGGGTATTGTGTTTTAAATGGGTATCATAGACACCTAAAAATGCCTGTGTGATATTTGTATTTAACCGATCATTAACTTCTGCTTCTGTCCAATACTCTCTACGTAGATTTTGCAACCATTCGTAATAGGATACAGTGACTCCACCACCGTTTGCCAGGATGTCAGGAATTACCAAAATTTTATTGTTAAACAATATCTTGTCGGCTTCTGGAGTGGTAGGTCCATTCGCAGCCTCTGCTACTATCTTGGCGTTTATCTTTCCAGCGTTATCCTTTGTTATTTGGTTTTCGAGAGCAGCAGGGATCAAAATTGTACATTCTGTTTCAAGAAGTTCCTTATTGGAAATAGATTGACTTCCGGCAAAATTTGTAACAGAGCCTGTCTTTTCCTTGTGCTTCCTAAGTGAGTTGATATCAATTCCATTTTTATTGATCATGCACCCTTTCGAATCACTTGCTGCAATTATCGTTGCACCTTGCTCTTCTACTAATTGTGCCGAAAATTGTCCTGCATTGCCGAATCCTTGAACAACGACTTTTGCATTTTTCATATCGATATTCAGCTTTTTTGCTGCCTCCCTAACAGTAATAGCAAGACCTCTTCCTGTTGCCTCATTACGTCCAAGAGATCCTCCAATCTGAATCGGTTTACCTGTGATAACTTCTGGCTGTATGTAGTTACCCTTGATTACTGAAAATGTGTCCATAATCCATGCCATTTCTTTTCCACTAGTATAAACATCAGGGGCGGGAATGTCTTTGTAAGGGCCAATGATATCTGAAATTCCGTATGCATACCTTCTGGTCATTCTCTCCAACTCTCCTTCAGACATGCTTTTTGGGTCACATATTATACCTCCCTTTCCGCCACCAAAGGGGATATTTGCAATGGCGCACTTCCAAGTCATCCACATAGAAAGTGCCTTAACTTCATCAATAGTTACTTGTGGATGGTAACGTATGCCTCCTTTAAAAGGACCCAAGGCATCGTTATGCTGAGACCGAAAACCCGTAAAAACTTTAATGGATCCATCATCCATTTTAACAGGAATAGATATCGTTAACACTCTCTTTGGTTGAGCCAAAAATTGATGTATACCATTGTCAAGTCCCATCATGGATGAAACTTCGTCAAGTTGTGTAAGTGCTACTTCAAATGGATTGATTTCACTATTTGCAGAATTTGACATTACGTGAGTTGAAAAAATCACATATTTAAATTTTGAAGGGAATCGAGTTTCTTTAAATCATTTGTTAATCTTTTCGGATATAAGGAGCCTCAATTCCTCGTCATTTTTGTTGACATGGTCTATTCCCAAAGATTCGGCTATCAATTCAAGTTTGTGTCGTTCACTATCCACAGCGCCGGCTATACGCGGTCCAGTATAATTAGGTTCATCTTCAAACCTTTGTCTAAGGGAAAGCGCACGCATCTTTTCAAATTCGCCCATTGCTTTTCCTATGGTTCTTGAGAATTCAGGTAATTTCTTTGAACCAAATAGGAGAAATACAATAAGCAATCCAATAATCATCCACTCTGAACCACCGATGTTCATCTGGTAATTGGCAAGCATACGTTGGAATATTACCAAACAGAATGAAAAATAAGTCTTTGCCAAAAAAAGGACAATCGTGAAAATTTTAAGTTTGGGAATACGTCATGATACTTTTAGCAGAGAAAATTCAAGCTAACGTCAACGTCAACGAAATCCGAAAATAACTCCGGTAACAAAGACAAAATTCATTAATGCTAGACGCCAATCTATTTCAGTAAATGATATACGAAAGGGAACAGATTATCCTGGAAATTCGATCGTTTATAGAATCCTTAAATCATGAAAGTAAAGCAGGCGCAGTAGTTGTAGTAGAGGGAAAAAAGGATGGAAATGCCTTGAGAGATGTAGGATTTAATGGAGAGATTTTGGTTTACAATAATTTTAAGGGAATCATCAATCTTGTAGACTATTTGTCCAGAAAGGGAAAAAAGGTCATTCTTTTGCTTGATAGAGACAAGAAAGGCAAAGCTCTTACATCAAAAATTATAAGAAAACTAGATCTGTTATGTCCCCATGACAATTTGTATTACAAAAAATGGTTTGTGAAGGTGACCAGGGGTAAGATTACATGTGTTGAAAACCTGTCGAAATATTGTTTACCGTTTGTGGAGAATTAGCGTAAAAATGCAATTCCGTCAGTGACTTAATCTAAGTTTATATCTGTTATGACCTATCCTAATATTTGATGCAAAGAAGCATTGTAAATAGCTATGAGCTGAGGAATGATTTTCCAATTTTTAAGAAGAAAATTAATGGCAATGATCTGGTATATCTCGATAATGCTTCTACTACGCAAAAGCCATATTCTGTGATAAATTCGATAACTGATTTTTATTCGAATCATAACTCTAATATTCATAGAGCGGTTTATCAACTCGCAGAAGAAGCTACAGAACTCTATGAGCAATCTCGTGAGAAAATTGCAAATTTTATAAACGTGCGTCCCGAAGAGATCATCTTTACTAGGAACACAACTGAATCAATAAATCTTATTGCGCATTCTTGGGCGAGGTCGAATCTTAAGAAGGACGACGTTATAGCCATAACCGAAATTGAACATCATAGTAATATCGTACCTTGGCAGATATTATGTCAAGAAATCGGAACGCGTTTAGAATATGTAGGAATAGATGAAAGCGGATTTTTGGATGTTGAATACTTGATTGAATTGATTTCATCAAGAAAAGTAAAATTGGTTTCGATAAGCCATATGTCAAATGTTCTTGGCACTATAGTACCAATTGAAAGGATCATTAAAACTGCACATCAAAACGACATACCGGTGATTGTGGATGGTGCACAATCAGTGCCACATATGCCCGTAGATGTGAAAAATTTGGACTGTGATTTTTTGGTCTTTTCTGCGCATAAGATGTTAGGCCCCACTGGAGTCGGAGTATTATATGCAAAGAAGGAATTTCTTGAAAAGATGAAACCGTTCATGGGTGGTGGCGATATGATAAAGGAGGTTTTTAAATTTCACGCAAATTACAACGAAGTACCATACAAATTTGAGGCAGGTACTCCTAACATCGCAGACGTAGTTGGCTTTGGGGCAGCTGTCGAATATCTGGAAAAAATTGGAATGGAAAATATAAGGAAACATGAAATTTATTTAACCGAATACGCTCTTGAATCAATGCAATCATTGAAGTATATCACAATATATGGTCCCATGGATTCCAAATTCAGAGGAGGGGTAATTTCATTTAATATTGCAGATATTCATCCCCATGATCTTGCAACAATAATGAATGATCATGGAATTGCAATAAGGTCTGGCCATCATTGCGCACAGGTATTGATGCAGCGACTTGATGTACCAGCCACTTCAAGGGCTAGCTTTTACATTTATAATACTAAAGAAGAAATAGACAAGTTCGTTAATGCTATTAAGGAAGCAGGGAGGATCTTCAAAATATGAGCGATGATATATACAGAGAAATCATACTTGACCACTACAGAAACCCAAGAAATAAAGGAAAATTGGAAAATGCAGACGTTACTGTACATGATAGTAACCCTCTATGTGGAGATGAAATTGATATCCATTTGAAGGTAAATGATGGTGTAATCAGCGATGTAAAATTTGAAGGAAAAGGATGTGCTATTAGCCAAGCTAGTGCCTCGATGTTAACTGAAATGGTAATGGGTAAAAATTTGAATTTAGTCAAGGATTTGAAAAAGGAAGACATACTTGAAAATATTGGCTTGACAAACCTAGGACCTGCAAGAATCAAGTGCGCCCTTCTTTCTCTGAAGGTATTGAAAGTAGGGATGATAAAATATTATTCAGAAAATGATCCTAAATCCGCTGAACAAGTCAAAAATGAATCTTCCCCTTATTGACCGGCAATATTATATGTGCAGTGCATTACTTTTGATTTTTCATTGATACCCAATGGGTTTACTGCTGAGTCGAGAATTTTCTGGTAATTATGATTGATATACATCCGATCATTTCAATTTATAGTCATTTTATCTTTATTCATAATATTCACTATACTTGTCCACCTTCGCCTGTTCTTTCCAATAGACTCTTTTATTTTTGATAATTTCAGCTATTATGATCCTGGTCAGTTCTTGCTCTACTCTTTCGTAACAATTTCATCATTTGGGGAGGTAGTAAATCTGATTTTTGTAGCCATATTCTTTACGATCATTAGAAGAACAAGAAAAATGGGAATGATTCTGATGATAGCAATAATGACAATGGCCATATCGGTATCCTATTTGAAACCAATAGTTGCTCAGCAAAAGCCTCCAGAATCACAAAAGATTCCTGTGCTTCCAAAGGGCTTCCAACTTGAGAGTGACAGCCTACTGACTGAAGCCCGAAATTTCTCATATCCATCAAATCACATGGCCATCATAACAGCTTTCGCCTACATTGTGGAAACTGTCATTCGACTGAAGACCAAGAAATATTCATTTCTTCTTTGGATACTACCTCCAATGATCATTTTCTCAAATTTGGCTCTAGGATTAAACTATTTGAGCGATTTAATTGGTGGCTTGCTCTTAGGCCTAATAATTGCGATAATCCTAAGTCGTGTTTTGAAACTTGAAGCCCCTTTTTTGATGAATAGGTTTAAAGGCGTTTCCCAATAGCAATATTCTCGATTTTCATAATTTTTCTGCTATTTTAGGATTCAACAACAACCATCCATAGTTATCGTCATCATGAATATATCTAATGTCTCTCAGATTAGCAATTAGCTTGTTTTTCTTTAATGAGATCATAATTTCGGCGTAAATAGTAGCTCCCAAATTTTTTACATCATCATCCGAATCCAGATGTCGTGGCAACAATATTCTCCAGCTAAATTCTTCTGGTTTGGACTGTTTATAATGGTCAATAAATTCATCAATCATCGGTTTAATTTCAGATATGTCATTTATTTTGCGTGTAAGTTGAACTGGAAACTTCCCCAGCTCCGATGAATTCACAGTATTATATTCCCCGTATTGTAAATAAATTAATTGACTAATTGAAATTCTCAATATAATAATAGGAGCGGATAAGGTTTAAGAATAGTTAATTAGACATTTTGAATGTAGTTGACCATATCATCTAAAGTTGCTACTTCTAATAAATGGACAGATCTGGAGCATAATGGTGTGGCGTTTCCCCCAGATTATGTTCAACGTGGTATAAATGTCAAAATTTTGGGAGAGATTTTCTTCTTGAATCGTGAGCAAGAAGAACTTATTTATGCATGGGCAAAAAAGAAGGACACCCACTACGTCAAAGATCCTGTTTTTCAAGCCAATTTTCTTTCTGATTTCAAAAAATTGCTCCCCGAGCGATTCACATCAGTTCGTAATATTGATGAAATTGACATGACAGAAGCATTTAGTTTGGTTGACAAGGAATTAAAGATTAAGGAAAATGAAAAAATAAGAATAAAATCGCTCACGAGAGATGAAAGGAGAAGAATTAGTCAGGAAAAAAAATTAGAAAAAGAAAAATTAAAAGCGATTTATGGAAAGGCGAAAATTGATGGGATTGAGGTTGACGTAGCAAACTGGCTC
>JAHEZK010000126.1 GCA_023251115.1 Nitrosomicrobium frigidum (SeqCode)
CAAAGTATGCGTACACGGATAGGAAGGGAGAAAAGACAATGTATTCTATCCCACTTTTTATTTTCCTTCTGACGAATAATCGTATTATCTTATAATATTCACAATAAACATGTTAAAAAGGTGTAAATTTTATTCGGGTTCGGTGGAACTGATAATGCTAGAATTCTGATTAACGAATACAACTGCTATTATTATAGGATGTTATTATCTATTGGACCTTTAATTCCTTGACTTCGAAAGGCGGTACATTCATGTCTAGATACTCTTTTAATCTAAACTCAATGTCTTTGGCCGTCAGATCTTCCATGCTGGGCGAACCTATATCAAAGGATACTTGGTTGGGATCAGCTTTCACATTTGTTATAACAAAATCTGCGTATTGATTTGTAATTTCGTTGACCCAGTAATTGACTTCATCTGTTCCTTTTGCATTTGAAACTTTAAGTTCGACCTTTACAGGCTTAAACTTAGTTGCGCCCTCCAAATAATCTTTACTTCCTTCGTCTATATTATATCCTGTACCCGACAAGACTTATCCCTTGTTATATACAATTCATCATTAATAAGTAGTTTGTTTGAATTAGTCTTTTATCATTTTATGCACAACAAGCCCCATTTTGTTCCTTGATGAATATTGAGTTTAGTCTTAATTATGATTTATATTTACTATCCTCACTAATAGTAATAATTATGAAAGCAAAGTGCGGTCATGTGACAGAAAAATCATATGCTGATGCTCACTGTGGATTATGTAGAAAATGTCATTCCAATTTTTCATTTCTTCTAGAATTGGAACAAAAATATGGGGAGGATGCATTAGTAGAATACTGGTATGCCAAGATACTTACCTATCCATCAGATACTAAGGAGGAAGTAGAGTGCTTCATAAATCATTTGATAGAGTTTTATCAACGGAAACTGACGGAGTTCCCTTCAAAGAAAAATTATGTCAAAAAAATGTTGTACATGTTACGTTCTATAAAAGAACCATTTGACATACAAACATTAAGATAATTCTATTTACTCCAGGAACATTGGCGGTAATTTTCTAAATTTCTTCCTCATCCCTTAAAGAGTAAAGATCTAGGAACTTAATCATGCACGTTTTATGGTATCAATAGCATTAAATTGATTGCAGTTTTTTATCATTGATATTACCGTTTCATCCTTATTTCTTATGACTTCAAGGATAAATCTGCCTACCAGTATATCTATCTCTTATTATGATTGCTTTAGTTGGGCATGTTTCAGCTGCATCAAGTATTGATTCAAAATCATCACCAGTTTCTGACTTTACCGTTGCTTTTGGATTGAATGTTTTGTTCTTATCTACTTCGAAAACATTTGGAGCAAGTGTTTCACAGCTTCCAAAAGCCATACACAAGCTAGGTTCAATAGTTATATGGTAACGACCTTTCGTTTTACCGAAAATTTTTCTTATCGATGATCCCCCTTCTGATTTGACATCCACTCCATTTCTTTTACCTTTTCTTAGGTATGTATTGTCGTAGTTATCATGACTATTGTTATGATCTGAATCAAAATAAGCAGTATTGCTACTAGCATGAGATGAGAAACTGTTAACTAGCTTCTCATCATATTGTTTTCTTTTATCTTTATCCGAAAGAACTTCAAAAGCAGCATTTATTATTTTAATACTATTTTCAGACACAGGCGAACTATTTCTATCTGGATGATATTTCAAAGCTAGACGTCTATAGGCGGCTTTAATTTCTCTATATTTTGCATATTGTGACACTCCTAAAATCGCATAATAGTTCATAATATCATCAGACTGCATTTAACAACGAGTATTAGATGGTTTTAATCTTTTTTAAACTTTGTATTTTAATGAAAGGATCTAGAATGTAGAAACGCTTGAGCCTTGCTTGTGGGTCGGGTACTAATCATGCTGTCAACAATTCGGTTGCACTGGAGAATAAAATTAAATTTGAAATGATTTTTAGACCGTAGAATAAGGAAAGAATGGAACACTATAGTCATTCCAATAATTGAGCAGCTTTGGTGTTTCCTATAGAATGTGTTCTATTAAGTGCGTAAAACTTGGCTCTTTTTCATCAGACCTGAGGTGTTGATCAATGATGTGTGTACAGTATTTTATGACACAATTATCCAGTGGAGTTGAAGTTAAATGGACAGGAGAATACCGCACTTTAAACCATGTATTAGTTTACTATATCTGGTAACAATAAGTCGGGTTCGGTGCGAGTGATAATACTAGCACTCTAATTTGAGAACCCACTGTTTTTTATTTTATAGTATTCTTGACTCTGTTATCGGAGTTTTTAGAAGCTCTCCAATTTCATTATGCATCTTTAACAAGTTGAATCCTTTTTCGTTAGTCTTGTAGACTTGTGAACCTTCCAAATATTCCAGTAAATTATTTTCAATAAGTACAGAAAGATATTCCTTTAATTGAGCATAGCTGAGGAAGGCTTTGTACATAATTCTTGTTTTAGTTGCACCGCCATTTGCTGCTTCTAGAATCATTGACACTATTTCTGTTCTGCTTCTGTATTTCATATATTAGAAATGATAGATTTCCTATATTAAGATGTTGACACAATAATCTAGAACAAGACGAGATTCTACTTTACACCGATTGAGATTGAAGACATATTTCTGCATATTCAAATTTGGTAACATATGAGGAAAAATGATTATTGTGATTGAGATAAAAGTTCATTTTTTAAGTAACTTTGACTACAATTTCATTATATATAATATTTACAAT
>JAHEZK010000127.1 GCA_023251115.1 Nitrosomicrobium frigidum (SeqCode)
CTTGATAGGAAGGAAAATTCCAGAAATAATCCTATCAATTCCTACGATAAATAAAATTATGCCTAGTAATACTACTAAAGAAACAAAGACAGCACCTGGGTATGCAAGAGCATAAATTGATAATATAACAACGATAATGCCGAGACCTATTGCTACGGCTCGAAGCCAACCTGGTGATTTCTCCATTGATGAATTCATTCGTCAGAAACATGTATCTGACTCTATTTAAAAGTTTACAAAAAAGACAGAATAATTCAGATTTTCTGAATTTTCTGATACAAATAGTTTGTTTTTCTTTAGCTGCTATATATGTGATTATTTTTAAAAGTTAATATATTATTTCGATTGAAAATACGCGAAATTAATAATGTTACGTTTTGTACTAACTGTGGTAATTATGTTGATGTTGGCACAGTTTGTGTCGACTCAGACTGATTTTATTTCATTTGCCAATGCAATAACCAACACAACTCATACGGTCACTGATCCACTGCCTTCATGGAAAGATGGAGCTACAAAGCAAAGAATAAGTGAATTTGTACAAAACGTTACGGATATTAGTAACACTAATTACTATATTCCACCTGAAGATAGGATTGCAGTTTTTGATAATGACGGAACGTTGTGGTCAGAAAAGCCACTGTACTTTCAACTATATTTTGCTATTGATAGAGTGGATGATTTAGTTGCTAATAAACCAGAACTAAAAGACAAGTCACCTTTCAAAGAAATCTTGGAGAAGAACCTTACCGCACTGAAAGGCATTGATGAAAAAGATGTCATGAATCTAGTATTGACGACTCATTCCAATATTTCTCAAAGAGAATTTGACAGGCTTGTTCAACAATGGGCTGAAACAGCGAAGCATCCTGAAACACAAAGAAAATTTGTTGACATGGTTTATCAACCAATGATAGAACTTATCAGTTACCTTAAAGCTAATCAATTCAAGACCTTTATCGTGTCAGGCGGAGGCATTGACTTTATGAGAACGGCCCTGTCACAAATATACGGGATCCCTCCAGAGCAGATAATAGGAAGCAGTGTAAAATATGAGTTCATTGACAGCAATACAGGAAATTCCACCATCTTTAGAAAAGCTGAACTTAACTCCTTTGACGACAAAGCAGAAAAACCCGTAAATATTGAGCTTCATATAGGAAAAGTGCCCGTAATTGCAGTAGGAAATTCAGACGGAGACTTGCAAATGCTAAAGTATGCTGATGACAACAATGACCATGGTAAATCACTTGAAATTGAAGTGCATCATGACGATAGTCAAAGGGAGTATTCATACGACATGCATGCTGAAAATGTTCTGAAAGAAGCAAAGAACCGTAACTGGATTGTTGTTAGCATGGCGGATGATTTCAAAGAGATTTATCCTTCTAACAAGTAAATAAACGAGAGCATTACTGTAACTGATTGTATCTTGATCAAATTGCTTCTCGAATCTTTACCATTCTGCAAATGATTCAACTTTGGGTAACTGATGAGTTTTAAAGAATTAAATTTGATGATTATGAATTTTATACTAACCGTATAAACATTCTATTCTATGAAACCTAACCGAAGACAATCTATTCGGCCCATTTCGACAAGTACTTCATAAGAAAGTCAAATTTGAAACGCAGGCTTCAGGAATCATTTGGAAATCAAATTTATTATGATATCAAAACCAGATGGTTTGGATGCAAGTTAATCTCATAAATTCCGAACTAAACAATTCAAATCCAAGCGCACACTGCACACATCATCTGTAAAGAGGATAAAAAGGGAAAAAATTGTTTTTATTCTTCTATCGCTATTCCAGGTGCTTGTTCTGTTTGGTTACTTTTTCCAATCATTGCACCCATCCCCTTCTTTTGTTGTTCGCTGTATTCCGGCTCTATAAGTCCCAAATCTTTTGCGTATTTGTCATATGCAGCGACCATCTTTTGAAGTATTTCGGGGTGTTCTTTTGACAGATCTGTTGTTTCGCGAATGTCTTGTACTATGTTGAAGAGCTTCCACTGTCCATCTCCTGCAGGGACTATATTACTGCGTGCCTTCCAGTCTCCCATGAATACTGCACGGTTACCAAACATCTCTGCTGATATTATTTCGTCATCTGCGTGTATCTTTTTAACAGTACCTTCAAGAAGCGGCTTTATGGATTTCCCCATCATTGGACTAACTTGTCTTCCCTTGTACTCCGAACCAGGATGTGTAACACCCGCGTATTCTAGCATTGTTGGAGTCATATCACTAACATGGACAAATGTCTTGACAATATCCAGCTCTGGTGTATTTGTTGAATGAGGTTCCTTTATTACAAACGGCGGTCTTATTCCCCCATTGAACATCGTCGACTTTACTCCTGAATGCGGAGTGTTGGACATTACTGCTCCCTGCCAACCATATCCCCAGTACGAATCTTTACCTCCTATAGCGTCATAGCTCTCATTGAAGTGAGCGAAAAAATCTTCTCGTGCCTTGGGGTCAACTTGTTCGAGCTCTCCTACCACTACTGGACTGTCTGATGGTTCACTCCCACCGTTATCTGAGGTATATATTATGAGGGTGTTATCATATTCGCCTATGTCTTTTAGGTATTGTATTAACCTGCCTATATTATCATCAGTATTCTCAATCATTCCGGCATGAGCTGCAAGTATCTTTGATCTTTCTTTTCGTTCATCCTCAGGTAAAGTATTCCAATCTGGGAATTTCGGGAAGCTCTCAGGCAGTGTCATGTTAGC
>JAHEZK010000128.1 GCA_023251115.1 Nitrosomicrobium frigidum (SeqCode)
AATTATATGTTCAGAACATTTTAACAATCAGAATTTATTTTATATTTTTAAGGTAAACACCATCAATCATTAGAAGGTTCATTAATCGTAATTGTAGCATTATCAGTCCCACCGAACCCAGACAGACTAACTTGTGGAGTAAATTATAGATAGTATGAAATTCTAAAAAGAGTAGGATTGAATTAAGCAATGAATAATATTTTCAAATGTGCAGAATGCAATTGTACTCCAGCGACGTGTAAAAATTTTACTGTTGGAAATTGTAATGACTGCAATAAGGAAATATGTTGTTGTCAAGTTATGCACTAAAAAATTATCAGATAAGCAAAGTAATGTTAATCTGGATCCACATGAAAATTCAGACTAGTTACTCCGGGCCCGATATAAAATTTACATAATTCTAAGTATAATAATGTAAAAATTACAAGATATTATAATTGGTCAGATTTGTCTGCAAGACTTGTATGTATCACTCTTTCAAGTTCTGTATCTAGGTATCGTTTTCCTTGTCTATGTTAGTTTGTGTCGTTACCAATAGACGTCTATTTTTCTGTTTTACTTTTATTTGGAATTTTTAACCAACTTTAGATATCGTACAGAAACAATTTATGCAAAGAAGAATTCTAAGCAAGCACGTAAATAAATGACGGATTTTGCATGAATATAGAGATACTTGGAGAATATTTTTATACTCAATTTCATTTCGAAGAGATGATGGATTATAGATATGTTGGCGGGTTGCTGACATTGGTTGTACTCACTTTAAGCATGGCAGCCATACCCTCATTTAAAACGAACAATTCTATTTATGCTCAACCGGAAGGTGACACTAAACGTCCCAACATTCTCTTTTTAGCAGGAGATGATTTTGGATATTCTGATATCGGAGCATTCGGTAGTGAAATTCATACACCGAATCTTGACGCACTAGCAGCGGATGGTAAGGTACTCGATAATTATCATACTCAATCAGTATGTGCACCTTCAAGAGCTATAATCCATACAGGCGTTGATAACCATATAGTGGGTGTAGGAACTATGTATGAAGATATAGCCCCTAATCAGGTTGGAAAACCAGGTTATGAGACCTACATAACCGATAGAGTGGTTACAATTGAGGAGCTCCTAAGAGACGCAGGATACCACACTATATTATCGGGTAAGTGGCATCTTTCTGGAAAGACAAATGAAAATGGAACACTTCCTTCAGACAGAGGATTTGAAGAGAGCTTTTCTTTTCTTGGAGGGAGAGGAAATCATTTCAGTTCAGCTGAAGTACTTCCAGGTAGTCCGGTATTGTTCGAACACAATGGAAAAATAGTTCCTAGACCAGATAACACTACCTACTCGAACGAACTTTACACAAACGTATTGATAGATTCAATCAAAAAGTTTCAAGGAGATGGAAAACCACTTTTCATGTTCTTTGCACCACAGGTAGCTCTAATGCCATACCAAGCCCCACAAGATTACATTAAAAAATATGAAGGAGTTTATGATGTGGGCTATGACAAGATAAGAGAACAGAGATTTGAGAAACAAAAGGAAGTGGGTTTCTGGCCGACTGAAATGCCCTTACCAACAAGAATCCCATTACAGAAATCATGGGACAGTCTGAACTCTACAGAACAACAGTATCGATCTAAGGTTATGCAGGTACACGCAGCAATGATTGACAATCTTGATTACCATATTGGAAGAATTATACAATATCTAAAAGATATTGGGGAGTACGATAATACCTTGGTTATCTTTGCATCAGATAATGGAAGCAGCGAACCTATTGAAACTACTAATATTGTTTTTTCCGGAGTCTCTCCTGAAGAAACAAAGCAATTTTTGAGTACAGTCAACAATAGCATTGAAAACATAGGAAATCCGGGTTCTGTGGTTAATTTCGGAACATGGGGTCAGGGTCAACAAGTTTCTCCACTATCCTGGTACAAGACGCAGGAAGGAGAAGGTGGAACGAGGGTTCCATTTCTAATCAGACCGCCAATCAGTGAACAAACTCCAGGGGACAATAAATTAATCAAGGCATTTGTACATGTTCAAGATATCGTTCCTACACTACTGGATTATGCGGGAGTGCAACATCCTAGTACGTATAACGGACATCCGGTTGCAGCCCTTCTTGGAAAAACAATGAGACCCCTCCTCGATGACAAAGTTGATAAACTATATGGCGACAACGAGACTGTATCTCAGGAATTGTTTAACAGTAGTGCAGTTTGGATGGGTAGCTGGAAAGCGTTGAAGATTGATCCTCCACTTAGTACTGGACAGTGGCAATTAATCAATCTCACAAAAGATCCTGGAGAAAACAATGACATTTCTAATATCCATCCAGATATTCTCAAAACCATGCGCGCAGCCTACGACAAATATGCAAAAGATGTAGGAATAGTAGTACCAACTGTTGTTAGGGCAGGAGAGATGAGTAAGCTTAGTCAAGAAGAAGCATCAACAGATTAACAATAAGTTTGCTTCCATTCCAATCTCTTTCTGCTCTTCTATTTGTGTCAAACTCTAGCAATCTTATACTGAATTAAAAAATACATTTAAGGGGTTTGATCGCTCTAGTAACGTTAGTAGTTCAATAAATGGACGTTAGTTAATGGTAACACAAACTTAGCTTTAAATGTTTTGAAGAACACACGTTCCATGACTGAAATTCTCACATATTGACCTGGTGGTGAATGCGATATTCCAGATTGTTCTTGTCACTGGGT
>JAHEZK010000056.1 GCA_023251115.1 Nitrosomicrobium frigidum (SeqCode)
GACCAAGAGATATACCACCAAATGCTACATGCGCCAATGCATCACCGAATAAGGAATGTCGTTTAAGCACAAGGAAAAGGCCAACGATAGAACATATTATTGATATTGCTACCGCTGACAGAAGTGCCCTTTGCATAAAGCCATATTGAATAATGTCAAATAGCATTTGTGGTCACTTTGTTTCCAACTTATCTTTACCATTAATTTTGTTACCAAAATGAAGGTTCATGTGTGATTGCATAGCAAATTCTACATAGGATTTCATTCGTTCTTCATTTCCAAAGAAGTCCTCTGATTGGCCATGAAAGAATAATTTCCTGTCAATGCAGGCAACCTTATTTGCCAATCTTTCAACAGCATTCATATCATGTGATGACCAGACAATAGTTATGCCCTTGTCTTTGTTCAATTTTGTTAAGAGGTCATAGAACCTTTCTTGAGTTGGAGAATCTATACCTGTGGTTGGTTCGTCTAATATAAGTAACTCGGGTTGTTTCACTAACGCCTTAGCGATTATAGCTCTTTGCTGCTGGCCTTCAGAAAGTTCTCCTATTCTCTTGTTCCTATAGGCGCCTAATTCAACAAAATCAATTGCCATGTCGATATCATCCCTTCTGTTTTTCATTCCAATGACACCCAATGATACAATCTCCTTAACAGTTGCTGGAAATGTTTGTTCTACGCTCTTTTTTTGTGGAACATAACCGATCTTTTGAAGTGTTTTCTTGCTTTGTCTGATGTCGGAGCCAAAAAGATTGATTTCACCTTTATAACCGCCGACTATTCCGAGCATACACTGAAATAAAGTTGTCTTACCAGCCCCATTTGGACCAATGATTCCGAGAAAATCTCCTTTGCCTACAGTAAATGAGATATTGTCCAATGTAGGCAACGAGTCATAATAATATGATAGACTTGTTACCTTAATTATTGGTTGCATTCTAACCCTACAGCTAAGTTTCTAATGTTTTCGTTCATTTTGTCAACATATCCAATTCCTGAATTCTGTTCGTTCCTGGTTATTCCTTCTATTGGACTCAAGGGAAGGACTTTACCATTTGGAATTTCCTGGGCAATAACTAAGGCGTATCGAGGATCCACAAGCTCTTCAGAATAGATAACACTAAGACCCAACTTTTTTGCAAGATCAATAATTTCGGTCAGCCGGGTTGGGATTATCTCTGCTTCTGGAGCTGAACCAGAAATACTATGTTGGGTAACGCCGTATCTTTTAGCAAAATATGAAAAAGAATTATGAAATGAAATAAAGTCTCTTTTCTTGCATGATTCCAACTCTGATCTAATTGTCTTATCAAGTCTGTCAAGCTCAATTAAAAAAGATTTTGCATTTTCAAAATATGTATCCTTGTGATTAGGATCAATCATCATCAATCCATCCCGTATATTTTCTACCTGTTTCTTTGCAAGTAAAGGATCCAACCACACATGGGGATCTGGTGTCATATTACGCTTGTCGGTATAAGATGCGTTCAATCCCTTGCTGGCATTAATTTTATTTATCACATTTATTTTCTGAATCCAATTCTCAAGTCCCAAGTCGTTGTAAACGAGCACATCTGCTGAATTAAGAGCCTGAATTTGATTTATTGTAGGCTCAAAATCATGAGGTTCAACTCCCACGGGAACCAGAACCGACGACTGTACAGCCCCACCACCTATTTTCCTTACAAATTCGTCAATAGGAAAGAAGGATGATATTACTACCAATTTCTCAGATGAATTTGTTCTGGAATGCTGATCTATCTTTGAATTTCTGCTTGATGTGTCCTGCTCATTAGGATTTATTAAAGTGGAATTTGATGTATTTTGAGCATTCAAATTATGATAAACCAAGTAGAAAATGAACAATAACGAAAGAACCGGGGCAACTATTGCTATCCGCATTATAAACATATGACAGGTTATTAAGAATATATACTTTTATTATTAATATTAATTAATTTGGATAACATTCTTAATAATACGGCTTTACTAATAAAATCAGTCAAAATCTACTATTTATCCCAATTCCTCGTATTTGATGAGATACTAATTGAAATATGTCAAGCCCACTGGTTTGAGAATAATATAGTGTGCGACTCCTTGAAGCAAAAAAAATCTAATTTGTTCTGACAACTGAGATTAGGCCGGAAAATATATTGGGTTACGATAAAGGCTCAAGTTACTGATTGGAAGACTCTAATCTCTAGATTAAATCTGGTATCTGCCGTATTGACATCAATATCGTCCCTTATCGAATCGTTAACCTATGGAGTTCTATAATCATGGAATAATTATTATATCTAATAACTGAATATGAAAATCTAATTGACCATTGTGAGTGTTTCACTAAATGATGATATTATCGAAAATTTGGATAAACTAAAGTCTCTGGGATTTTCCGGCCGATCCGAAATCATAAGGGCAGGTATTAGGAATCTATTGTCAGACGAACGTATGAAAGAAGATTTGGATGGAGAAATTAATTCGTTACTTTTAGCAGTACATGATGAGGACTCGGATGATCAGGTTTCTTCCATAAGACATGATTTTGACAAGATAATAATAGTACATCTACATAATAAGATAGACAAGGATAGATGCCTTGAAATATTTTCCTTAAAGGGAGACGCGAAAGATATAAAGGAAATTTCAAGACAGCTTCAGATAAACAAAAAGATGCATTTTGTAAAACTAATTGTTGTGTGATAATTCTAGTAGGAATTAGAAAGCTGAGTTTTTACTTTATTCATGACTTGATATCTATTGATAAATATTCGACATTTTACTTAACATGGGGAAAGAAAAGCAAGCAATCGTGGTCGCGTTTATATATGGAATTATTTTTAACCGATTGTAATTGATAAGGTATGAGTAATTGAAGATAGTCATACGGTCAATTAATGACGCAACACCTGTAAATGTCAGTGAAAGTTGATGAAGCATAGATTGATAAACTATAGTGACAAAAAATCATTTAGTTTATTTTATAATGACGTAGCAAGATCGTTTTTTCTTTTTTTGTTTTTTGGTGCAATGTTCTCTTCTTATCTATTTGGAATTCAATTAGCTCTTAATTACGCACTTTATGATAAGTTTGACTTTGTGTACTTTCTTTTGACTTTATTCAGTGGCCTGGGCACTGTTTGGGGGGTAATGGCCTGTAGAGAGTTTACAAAATCATCTGATAATGTCAACAATACCCGAGCCCTTGCATACCAGATTAATTCCCAGATAGGAAAATACGAATACAAATCGTATAATCCCGAAACACATGAATTTGAAGACGGCTACATACCATTTGGTCCGATAGATTTTTGGGATCCTGCCACATATGCTCCTGACTGGATAGACAAGGGCAAATATTGGCATGTTTTATTGGGACTGCAAGTTCCAAATAAAGAATTGATTCTTCAGGTCGTCAAAGATAATGACTTGATAAACACAAGAAATAGAAATGTTGCCACTACAGAGCGAGAAACTATTTGGTTCCCAGGGGGACAGAATGGGTCAAGCAAAAGATTTCGACACAGGGTAAAAATACCACAGTGGGCTGTAATGCGCGCCGACTACCAAGGTACAAAATCAAACAATCAGGAGGGAATTGTAACGAATCGTGAAATTGGAAAACTAAACAGAAATATTGTTCTGCTGGTAGATGAAATTATAGAAAGGGAGAAATTTAGAATAAAATATCCCTGGAAGATTACGGGTATCTGGTTATATCTCTACAAGAGCCTTCCTATCAAGATCATCTACAATGAAATATTAGAAAAACTGCCAGGTTTCCATAAATCGATAGTAAAGGAGGCTAACGAAACACTTGCCGACATCAGAGAGGACAGATTAGTTATGGCCATATTGGATGTTGGAAAGAACAAGGGAATAAGCGATGCCAAAATTGAAAAAATCTCCGCAATAATTAGGTTTTTGGACGGCGTCTATTCGGATATTGGATTGGGTGAAGGATCTACTGAATATCATAATTTCCATCACAGTCTAGAGGTATCTTATATGGCCCTCAAGATGTTACCAAACGCAATTGCAGATTACAGATTCTCAGCTGATGATATTGAAATTATCCTTGTGGCGGCACTATTACATGATTACGACCCTCTACAATTCACTTATAATGGTAACAATCTCAAACCTGAAAATAAAGGGTATCCTACAAGAGATTCATCATCTAATCGTCCATCGGTGGGACCCAAGGTGCAGAGGACAATTGAAACTATTCAAAGATATCAAATTCACGACGCTTACTTTAGATTAGATGAGGCAGAGTTAGAAAAGGTTTTAGGAAACTTTTCGTTTAGATTCAGTACTCAACCAGATCTTAATACCAAAACAACGAATATTGAAAAGGCTGATAAGAGTTTGATTGTTGAGGCGCTCATTTGGAGAACAGATTTTCCTTATTTCAGGCAGGAAACAGCTCAGAAAAAATTCCAGCAATTATTATCCGAAATAAATGCAAAGGGATATGACGTTGGAAAGATAAATGTCTTGGCAGAAGTGCTGTGGCTTTCTGACCTATCCGTCACTTATATGGGATCAGATCCGATAAGGGCCTGGAACAGAGTTACAAACTTGTACGATGAACTTTTCTTACCTAAATTAGAGGTAGTTTCCAGAACCGATTCGTACTTTTCTGATTTTGCAGACACGCATCTGTTTCAAGAACTAATAAAAATGAAGGGCTTTCCTGATGTCTTTAAAAATAGATGGAACTCCATATATCAATTCTTTCATGAAGGAAATCCATCCACGGTCCTTGTTAGGACAATAATGAACGCCCACAAGTCCTTTCTAAGGATTAACATAATAATTGGTTATTTCAAGGGCGAGCTTATATACCAGATGGCTAGTGATGTGTGGGCTGAATTTTTTATTGGGATAGGAGAAGATCAAAATGAGATCTCATATGCAAAGTCAAAAATTGCGGGAATAGAACCTCAAAATGCGTCAGTTTTTTGGGGCAAGGCAATAAAGTTACTTCCCAATATCCCTGATGATTCAATAGACAGTTTCATTATCAACTTGCCATTTTCACTACAAGAGATACTAGGCAATAAAGAGTCATTTTCTTCAATGATTGGCACAGTTAGTAATAAGTTGAAAAAGTCCGGTACACTCCAGATTCTTACGGATGTCCCGAAAGGAAGTGATGTATTCAATTTCCTCCACAAAGAAATATTTTCTAAAGGATTCGTGGATTGTTCTGAGGATTCAGAATCTCATTTTTCATCAAAACTGGACCTAAGATTACTTACTTACTTTTCAAACCCGTACTTGCTTTCATTTTGTCGCGTACAAAATCAATAAGCTCATCATACTTGAATGATTTTGACTAAATCATAAGAGAAACTTTTCCTTGTCCTGATACACATATATTAATTAAACCAATAGGGTAATTCAAGCAGTTATGAGTGGTAATGGCAATAATAAAGTTCATAAAAAAGTCAAAGTTGCAATAGCAGGAGTAGGAAACTGCGCATCTGCCCTATTGCAAGGTATCTCATTTTATGGTAATAGTTACAATTCCGGCCAGGAGAAAGGAAGTATAGGTGATACTCCCGAAGGCCTTATTGCATATACATTAGGTGACATTAGACCGGGTGATATTGAATTTGTCGCAGCGTTTGATGTCGTAGAGTCAAAAGTCGGCTATGACCTTACAGATGCAATATTTGCCAAGCCAAATAACACCATAAAGATAGCAGATGTACCTTCTACTGGTATTAAAGTCCAGAAGGCAAAAGTCCTTGACGGCGTAGGAAGACGCCTAAATGAAAGGGTCAAGATATCGGACAGTCCTCCGGTTGATGTATCAAAAGTACTAAAGGAAAGCGGTGCGGAGATTCTAGTAAACTACCTTCCTGTTGGAAGCAGAGAAGCGACCCGATATTATGTTGAACAATGTCTTGAAGCAGGTGTGTCTTTTATCAACGCAATTCCAGTCTTTATTGCATCTACTCCGAAATGGCAAAAAGCATTTTCAGACAAGAATCTCCTGTGTGCCGGAGACGATGTGATGAGTCAGTTGGGTGCCACCGTGCTTCATAAGACGCTTGTAAAACTCTTTGTCGATAGAGGGGTTAAGGTGGATGAAACTTATCAGCTGAATGTTGGTGGGGACATGGACTTTTACAACATGCTTGACGAAGAACGTCTTGAAGACAAGCGAATCAGTAAGACAAGCGCCGTAGCAGCAATGGCCCCATACGAGATTCCTATGCGAATCGGACCGTCTGACTTTGTTGGATTCCTTGCCAACGATAAGGTATGCTACATTCAGATGCGCGGTAAATACTTTGGCAGGGTCCCAGTAGAAGTTGATGTTAAACTAAAGGTGGTTGACGCTTACAACAGTGCTGGCGTAATGATTGACGCTATCAGAGGTACCAAAATTGCCATAGACAGGGGAGTAGTAGGTCAACTTGACAGCGTGTCTGCATATTGTTTCAAACACCCACCGGTACAAAAGCCATATCTAGAAGCAAAGACCTCATTCATGGAGTTTGTCGAAGGAAAAATAGAGCGCTAATTACACCAAGTACAAATTTCGATTTATCTTGTGTTGTCTTGTCTAAAAAAATATCAATTTAGATCTAATTATTTTGGCATATAGAATATATTTACAACCATGAGAATACGATATTAAGATCTTTGGTCTATATAAAGAAACTTGAAATCTACGGATTCAAGTCATTTGGCTTCAAGAATACTGTATTGCATTTAAACAATGGTCTTGTTGCTGTTACGGGGCCTAATGGCTCTGGCAAAAGCAACATTTTTGATGCCATCATGTTTGCATTGGGTGAAAATAGTCCTAAATTATTACGTGTAGACAAGTTTCAATCTTTATTCCACGATAGCGAAAATTCCTCGCACAGATTGGTGAGGGTCAACCTGACTTTTGATAATTCAGACAGAGGAATTCCTATTGACATGGAGACCGTTTCTATGAGCCGCGAAATGGAAGGTCAAACCGGCGAAAGTCAATACTACCTTAACGGTAAAAAGGTATCAAAGAACACAATCCTAGAGTTATTAGAAATCATAGTCGCTGTTCCAAACAAACTCAACATAGTCCAGCAGGGAATGATAACCAGAATATCAGAATTAAATTCTGAAGAGAGGAGGAAAATTATTGAAGACATAGTTGGACTTTCATACTTTGATGACAAGAAAATTGAATCGATGAAACAGTTAGACGAATCGGACAGACGGCTAGAAGTCGCCCTTGCCAGAATGGACGAAATAAAGAAGCGGATAAATGAGCTAGAGGCAGAAAGAAATGACCAGCTAAGATATACCTTTATTGAATCTCAATTAAAGAAATTCAAGGCAATAAAATATTCAAACAAAATTCGATATCTCAAAGATCAAATTACTACCCGCAGCCAATTGATGGAGACCAATGAAGCCAACCTTGCTGTCTTGACAAAAGACCGTGATGCGCTCAGAAAGGAAATTGAACAAATTGAGCAGGAAAAATCTAATTTTATGAGTCAAGTGGATGCGTCAAACAAGTCCAGGGCCCAAATCGATACCAAATTGACCGACCTTGTTTACCAGGTTCAAAGGGAAAAGGCAGTAACCAAGGAGGCAAAGCTAAGAATCCCAGCTATAGGGGAACGTCTTGCTTTCATCGAATCAGACGCTAAAAAAATCAAACTAGAACTTGAAAGTTCATCAAAGTTACTAGGCGATAAAAAATCCGATAGTGAAGAAAAGCAATCGCATCTAGGTCAGATGAAAAATAAATTACAAATCCTCAA
>JAHEZK010000129.1 GCA_023251115.1 Nitrosomicrobium frigidum (SeqCode)
ACAAGGGTGAACCTGAGACAAGAAATTCATGGCCAGAGAGTAATGAATTTCTCCTAAAACAATTGCGACTTGAGTTTGATAGAGAAATGGACAGAAGAAAGATAATAGAGTAAGGCTTCAAAATTGATTACTCTGTGCAGTTCGATAATCGCATTTTTGTTTGCTTTCTCAGCTCTTAGTCCAAGATTCTTTCAAAATTCTACCTTAGCTACAACAATACCATCTATAGCTATCATTTCAGTGATAATACCGGGTATTATTCTAATTGTACTATCATTGTTCTCATCATTAAGGGCCGTCATGATTGGTAAAAATTTGCCTTCAATCATGCCTCTTGATGGGTTACTCTACAGAGACCAGTCGGTTATTGCTCGCCCTTTAGATGACTTAAGAAGAAATTCACTCGATAGGTTCTATTTCGGTCTTCTAACAAAATATCTCGAGGCATCAGCAATCCATTAGAAAACGAATGAGGTGAAGCTGAGGAGAACTTTGCTTGCTCAAAAATTACTGTTCGTCGGCATTGTACTAATCAGTGCTGCGTTGATTATAACCTATATCTACTTATTAAAATGAAAATTGAGCTCTAGTCAACGCTTTATTCAGTAATAGCTAGTTGCTATTCCAGAGTATATATTTTAAAATAAAATATTATTATGATATTGAGACTAAGTTATAGTATAAATCATTAATTGTATAACGCTATTAATAGCTGACAATTATTATGTCTCTTTACGACAACAGGATTAATGAAATCAATTGCTTTTGGAACACATCTACCTGTAATGGGATTCGCGGGAGAGGAAGCTACTTCAAGAGAGCAGATACTCTCATTTGCACAAAAGGCTGAAGAACTAGGATACGACTCATTGAGTGTAAATGATCACGTAGTTTCCAAAACCAGTTGGCTTGATGCATTAAGTTCACTATCAGCAATTGCTGCTACTACTCATAGGATAAAAATTGGTACGTCTATATTGAATATTGTAGTAAGAAATCCAGTTATCTGTGCTAAAGCTCTATCTTCAATTGATATCTTATCCTCAGGAAGATTATTCATAGGATTAGGTCCAGGTTCCTCTAAAGGAGACTATGAAGCAGGTGGAATTCCTTTTGAGGATAGGTGGAAAAGATTTTCTGAAGCTTTAGAGATCCTGCATGCACTCTGGAGTGAAAAAAGTGCATCTAAATCACGGTTATTAGATTATGACGGGAAATACTATAGATTAAAAGGAATATATATTGACCCTAAACCATATCAAAAACCACATCCTCCTATCATGATAGCAAGTTGGGGATCAGAACATGGGCTTAGAAGGGTAGCAAAGTACGGAGACGGCTGGATGGCTTCAGCTTATAACATTACACCAGATAAATTCAAGGAGAAATGGAGACTACTTCTGAATTACAGAAGAGAGCTGAATAAGGATGTTGAATCATTTGAAAACTCCGTCATGACAATGTTTGGATATATAGATAATGATAAAGGAAAAGTGCACAGGATGGTAAAATATGTACTGTCGCCAGCTCTAGGAAGGCCCGCTGATGAACTGCAGAATTTACTCCTGTTTGGATCTCCTGACCAATGCCTTAAAAAGATTAATCTACTTTACGAGGCAGGAGTAAAACGTATCCACTTCTGGCCGGTAAATAACTACATAGAACAAATAGAGATATTTTTTAAGGAGATAGCCCAGAATTTTAGTTAGATTATTTAAAGTTGTAAGGGGAGGTCAGCAACATGTATATTTATAATTGCAGCTACGAAAATACTGGGTTTCATGGTGGAAACCATCGAACCCGAATTATTGATACTATATTGAGTAATATAATAAAGACTTCTTATAATAACATATTAAGATTGACGCGACCCATACAAGATTTCGGATCTTCCATAATGCGATATCCTTGGTAATCAAATAGACATTCATAAATACTTCAAAATCTAATAATGGAGATGGGACAATATGTTTTACTTCTAAGATGGACGGATCAAGGGATTAAAAATGTAAAGGATACAATTAGGCGCGCTGAATCTTTTAGAAAATATCTCGAGAAGAAAGGCGGTAAGTTAACCGCTATATTCTATACCTTTGGAAAATACGACATAGTGGTAACCGCAGAATTACCTGCTGATGAAATAGCAATGTCGGTATCACTTGCTACTGGTGCTTTAGGGAATGTGCGTGTTACGACTCTAAAAGCATTTAATCTTGATGAAACTAGAAAAATAGTTGACGCGTTGAATTAGTATTATTTCTTATCATTTTTTTGTGCGAATCAAAACAGGCATCATTACTCAATTTTTATTAATAATTTATCCTAGATCGTACCTCTTTGATTGCCATCGCTCCTGAGAACACAAAGGGTTCCTAAATCGTAATTCTAGCCTTATGAGTTCCACCGAACCTGTTCATTTGTTACTTGCAACAGAAACACAAATGTATATTACATGAAACTAAACGCTGTATCACTTTCTCCGCCAACTCTCTAAAATTGCTATGGTGGGGGACCGCATTTGTCATAGCTTAATTGGGGGATTCCATTTATGTCATTTAATAACGCAAGCTTGTGAGGGCTAAAAAAGTATAGAACTTCCAAAGACTATGCGAATTAAAATAGTTGGTTGGACGTCATTTTTGGCAAGTTTTATAACCAAAAAAAATTATGGAGCGGAATCGAATACTTTCTCCACACACACTGATGCATCAGCATTGTTGATGCC
>JAHEZK010000022.1 GCA_023251115.1 Nitrosomicrobium frigidum (SeqCode)
AAAAAGAATCGCTGGAGCAGCACTCGATGTTTTCGAAGTAGAACCTCCGACCAACACCGAGTTACTACAACTGCCAAACATCATTTGCACCCCTCATATTGCTGCTCAAACAAAAGAAGCGCAGGAGCTTGCTTCAACTGTCATAGCAGAAAAGGTAATCCAGACTCTGCTTACTAATAGATAAAGCATTAAATCAATCTCAAAAAACGATTTATTTTTACTCTTTTTTGTTGGTATTATGGCGAGTCAACAAAATACAGATACTAGCATTATCATTTCATCGTGTTAGGATCTTCTATTGGCAATACGATGCTATTATATTGGTCTAAATCAAAATTCTAATTCTTCACTAAACTAATTTTGGCACCAGAACATGTTTTATTAAATGGTTCACACGCAGGTAAATTAGGTTGATAGCAGAACAAGAAGTAATAATTCATGTATTAATTTCTTTAGCTGTCCTTCTTTTTGCTGCAAAATTATTTGCCGAGATTTTTAACAAATTAAAGCTCCCTGCAGTTTTAGGTGAATTAGTAGCTGGTATAATAATAGGCCCTTTTGCCCTGGGATCCTTTCCTATATTTGACGGCAAACCTCTTGTTGTCCTGAATGATACTCTTCTACAGATAGGAGAGATTTCTGGAGTGGTGATATTATTCATAGCGGGACTTCATATTACTCCAAGAGAATTCCTGAAAGGAGGTGCAGCCTCATTTACAATAGGAGCTTGTGGAGTTATTGTTCCATTCTTCCTGGGCTATTATGTGTTTACAATATTGGGATTAGAAGGATTGCAATCTATTCTTATAGCGACGGCACTGACTGCAACTAGTGTCGCAATATCAGTAACAGTGCTAACTGAATTGGGAAAGATTCAATCAAAAGAAGCCAAGTTAATTTTGGGGGCAGCTATCGTAGATGATATTCTTGCAATAGCAGTTCTATCAGTTGTTGTTACGATGGTTCAGACGGGAAATCTGACACCAAATATAATTGATATTATTTTTCTAATTCTGAAAATATTAGGGATATTTGTTGCGTTACTAATAGGAGCAACAATCATTATACCTAGAATATTACACGCAGAAAAGTTATGGAAGGCAAAAGGCAGCATTGAAGGTATCGTCACTGCATCATTTTTTGGTGCTTCTGCGATAGCTGCAGCTGCAGGTCTATCGCCTATAGTTGGAGCATTTTCCGTAGGTATGGCTGTAGCTAGCACTAAAATAATAAAAAGAGTTGAAGAGTATGTCGATAAATTAGAAATAATATTTGCTCCGTTATTTTTCGCAATTATAGGAGCTCAAGTTAACCTTACAGGCTTCAATTTAGAAGTACTACTTTTGTCTGCTGTGGTAATTGCCGTCGCTATTTTTAGTAAATTGGTAGGATGCGGACTACCAGCCACGGTATTTCTGAGAGACAAATCAAAAGCTATGAAAGTTGGAATAGGGATGATTTCAAGAGGTGAAGTCGGACTCATTGTTGCAGGCATTGGAGTAAGCTCAGGTGTCTTGTCGGCAAATATTTACACTACCATAATCATCATGGTTGCTGTAACTACATTAATCACCCCTGTTTGGTTAAAAAAAGATTATAGTCGAGATCCTGCAGTTGCCAATGATAATTCAGAATCATCGTAATTTATGAAGGTGAGCTTTTTTGAGCTGATAAGCTCTATTAAATTAGCTCAGTCTGAAAGCGATAAATGGCACCGTGAGTTTTTGTTGCAAGGATTCTTGGGCGGAGCACTGTTTAACTCTATTCAATGTCTAACAATGAGCAGTTAAACTAGCAGATGCCTTGGCTACATGGATTAACAGGTTTATGCAGGTGAAAATACAGATATTAAGGTCTTGTCTGGAATTATCTGTTATATGCATCAGTACATGGCCGATTTGTGGACGAAGATGTGGAAGACCAACTCGGAGGAATTAAAGAGCAGAGCAATTGCATGGAGAAAAGAGCCAACCATACATAGGGTAGACAAACCTAGTAGACTGGACAGAGCTCATAAGCTTGGGTACAAAGCAAAACAGGGTATCATTGTAATTCGCACAAAAGTTGGAAGAGGCGGAATGAGAAAGCAACGTCCCGTATCTGGTAGAAGGCCAAAACACCTAGGTGTAGTTAGAATTAAGCAATCAGAAAGTATGAAGAAAGTTGCACAACGAAGAGTAAACGAAAAGTATCCAAATATGGAAGTTATGGGTTCTTATTTCCTTTATAAAGATGGTAAAAACATATGGTACGAAATTATATTGGTAGATCCTTCTCACCCATCAATAGCAAAAGACGTGGAATTCAAAAAGAGATTAAAGGCGTTTGCTAAATAAATTGATGTTAATTAGAATAACTATTAATTTTTTCAGTTAGCAAATCTACTAATTTTATTAATTCTTGGCTTGCAATGTCATTATCTAATGTGACATAATAGTATCCCCCCAATCGAATCGGAATAGTCAAAGTTATCACCTTTTGATTTACGGTTAGAGTGTATAGCGTGTTGCCCAAGACGGGATCAAATGCCTTGCGTAACTGATTTCGGGTAGCCTCAATAAAATGTTCATTTATTGCATGTTCAACATTAAGTAATGGTACGAGGCCTGCACGTAACTGTCCGGCAATCGTCCTTCCAAAATTATTTATCATACCCACGTAGCGCACTTTTTGTGACACTAAGAGTAAATCATGACATCTTTCTTTGTTCTTGATGGATTCCTCTCGTGCAAGCAGATTGTTCTCCTTTTTTTCCATAAGCAAGTAAAGAAATTTTACTAGTTATATTTTTTAATATCATGATTCCGATTCCGATCAATAGGTTTTAATGGTCAATTGTAATTGATTACAAAGCTATATCCAAAATGAACAAAAATACGATATATAGTTTGATTGGAATTGCAATTATTATTGGAGGCGGTCTACTTTCTATTCACACATTATTTGGATCCTTTAATCCTTTTTATGTAGTAGTTAGTGGTAGTATGATTCCGACAATAAACATAGGCGATATCGTAATAATTAAGAATAATTCATTTGATACTTCATTTAATAATCTTAAAGTTGGAGACATTATAGTTTTCAGAGCACCTGAAGCTAAAACGGAAGATGGAAAACCAAAGGTCATAGTACACAGAGTAGCTGAAATTGGCAACTTTTTTCAAAAAGAAGTAATTAGAACAAAAGGAGATGCAAATCCTTATTCCATCCCAGGAATAGACTACCCACTATTTACAGAGAATTACGTTGGAAAAGTTGAATATGTAGTACCAAAGATAGGAACAATTTCAATGATTATAACTCCTCCTATCAATTACATCATAATGGCAATCATAATCGGACTGTTAATTTATTCCATTAGACCAAAAAAAGTACAGCGTGATAAAGAGACAGTATAACTTTTATTATCTTGTTAAATTAAAATGTAAACCCAACCGTCTTTAACCTCTGTGCCATATGTCTTGAGAGGTTCTTCGGCTGGTAAATTCTCAGGGGCTCCGCTTTCTAGATTAAATCTAGACATGTGGAGTGGACAAGTAACGCTGTTATCATCTTCATTCAAGAATCCGGTAGAAAGATCAGCATATGCGTGAGTGCATATCCTATCAGTAGCGTAGATTTTGTTTTTTATTTTTGTAATTAGAATTTTTTTATCATTGTGATCAAAGTCTAACATCTCACCGCTATTTAGTGTCTTTATCTCACATACCTTAATCCATGAACTCAAAATAAATCACATTTAGCAATATTTTCCATCTATCTATACTTATAATGTTTCTCAAATATGTCTTCTGTCTCTCTATATCTGGATTTTTCAACTTCAAGGATATGCTCCATTGCCTCGTCAGTTTTGAGCATCAAGGGTTTTCCGAGCCATTTATTTTCCATAAGATAGTTCACCCAAGCTCTAATCGTCGGACCCATTTTGCGAGACAATGGTTCCAAAAAGCCGCTAACAATTTCCCTTTTTGATTCTTCGTTACTAAGTCCTCTACACATAAGATAGAAGATTTGGTTTTCATCTATTTGCGCAACAGATGCCGAATGAGTCGCTCTTACTTCATTTGTTTCAATTTCTAGCCCAGGTATCGTATCGGACTTTGCACCTTTATCCAATAATATAGAATGCCCGGCAAGATATGATTCCGCAGATTTTCCATTTTTATTAATTTTTATCATACCCTTAAAAAGTGACTTGGAGTTGTCTTTCATTACTGATTTTGATAACACTCTTCCCCTTGTGTTTGGTCCCTCGTGAATAAGATTTGAGGTCACATCAAACGACTGGTCATTGACGCCAAAAATAATTTCAACATCTTCCGCACTCGCTCCTTCTCCCTTCATAATATTGTCAATTTTATATCTTGAAAGCTGGGCTCCAAATAATCCCATATACCATGACATTTTTGCATCCCTATCAATGAATGCTTTCCTATTTGAAAAGTTAACCGTGCTTTTCTCATCCATTGCTTGCAGTGTTACAACTTCCAGTTCTGAGTTTGATCCAACATAGCATTCTAAAAGTTCAAATAATGACTGTTGAACCTTGTTATCAGATTGTTCATTACTATATAATTCTTGAACTATACTTGCCTTTGAATTTGATTCTGATATTACGATGTTCCTTGTTATCGAAGATGTTCCATCTGGAGCCAATACATCGATGATTCTTATTGACTCATCTATTATTACACTCTTTGGTATGTACACAAAAATACCAGAGTCAAAGCATGACAATTCCAAAGCTAGAAACTTATCTTCAGTATAGTTAAGTTGATTTGAATTCAGTCTATCTTTGATAATACTTCCGTAATTCTTTATCGCACTCTTAAGATCTGAAATAACTACACCTTGTTTTAACAGCTTTTCTGGAACATTGGAATGGACTATTGAAGAGCCTATTTTAAGAATACTAGTTTCCTTTTGTAGCTCTTTTATCCTTTCATTAAGATACTCTTCTGGAGCATAAGTTTTAGTCCCTTGTGAAAGATAAACACGTTCCGGATATAGTAGATTAGCATCAGAATATTTCTTGTACAAGGGTGAAACTTCATGAGGAAGAGAGGAATAGTTTGAAAATGCATTATTCCTTATTTCCATCATCCACTCTGGTTCTGAATTCAAATTACTCTTTTCTTTTACATATTTGTCATCTAATGATGATAGAGAAATAAGGCTACTTGTCAAATTATAAGATAAATATGGATAAACATATTATCTATCTTTCTATTTTCAACTTTTACCTGCGAGTTACTTTAATAACCATTGATTCTAGCTAATCCTAGCGCTGACAGTCGACCCGTATTAATGAAAATCTATCATCGGGTTTTGGTCAGAAGAAGGTGCAGAAAATTAATAAATGCACAATTTGGCAAGCACTATTTCAAAACAGATAAAAGATTGACTAGAATTTTTTCTACTGATGAGAAGGCAGATAATAGCTATACTGATTTTTAATTTAATCTTAATTCCCGCTTTTGCTTTTGTTCCAATTATTTACGAGAACAATATTGCTCATGCAGCATACGTAAGAGCTTTGCCTGAGAGCACTGGACAGACTTTAGCTGATCCTTCTTTAAAAGTTGAATTAACCTTTAAGGATGGTCTTAAGGGGCCAATTACTAGTATGGCATTTCTTGGGCCAGATGATATTCTTGTTTTAGAGAAAAACACAGGAAAGGTCCAGAGAGTCTTAAATGGTAGCCTTCAAGCCACACCACTTCTGCAGGTAAAGGTTGGAACAGAAGTAGAGTTGGGAATGTTGGGAATTGCAGTGTCAAAGAGTGTAGAGGGAAAGACCTTTGTATTCCTATACTATACTGAGGCTAATAGTTCTGGAATCGTTATTGGTAATAGATTATACAGATACGAATTGGTCGATAACATACTTGTAAATCCACTTTTGCTTTTGAATTTGCCCGCAAATTCTCCCATATTGGGACATGAGAATAATCATAACGGCGGAAAAGTTTTGATAGGACCTGACAAGAACGTGTACGTTGTAGTGGGTGATGTAGGGGGCAGAATGGGCAACATTCAGAATATTATTAGAGGCAATGCTCCAGACGGTACAAGCGGAATCTTAAGAGTAACGCAAGATGGCAAGTCTGTGCCTGACGGCCCTTTTGGGAGTAAGGTTCCAAATATACTATATTATGCATATGGGATACGCAATAGCTTTGGGTTTGATTTTGATCCCGTTACTGGTAACTTGTGGGATAGTGAAAACGGTGGAATCGACAAGGATGAAATTAATTATGTATATCCTGGCTTTAATAGTGGCTGGAGAAAGGCCATGGGTATGGCTCTATCAAGATTTGACCCCAATGAAGATTTATTTGGTTTTGAGGGAAAAGGAAAATACAGTGATCCTGAGTTCGTATGGAAACAAACTGTTGCTCCAACAGCTCTAAAATTCCTGAATTCATCTAAACTTGGAACACAATATGAGAACACGATATTTGTAGGCGATGTAAAAACTGGCAACCTTTACAATTTCAAACTCGATTCGAATCGAGAACAATTACTTTTGGATCCCCCCTTAAATGATAAGGTAGCCGATACTCCTCAGGAAGTTCAAAGTGTCATATTTGGTAGAGGGTTTGGAGTAATAACGGACATTCAAGTTGGAGAGGATGGCTATCTCTATGTATTAGGGATAGATGGGACCATCTACAGGATTGTGTCTGAGTAAGTGGCCACGGATCTAAAGCATAACCCATGTATTAAATGGCATGTTTTGATTTGTTCCAAGTTATTTTGACTTATTCTTAACTTAAAATATAGCTGACTACTAGTATATCACATTGAATTCAGCAGGCGGCTTCATAAAGGCAATAGAATCTGGAACAAAGCATCTTCTTATCAAGAGATTTACGCTCAGATATCCAGAAAAGAAACTAAAGTTTGTGGGTGATGGATATCAATTTGATCCAAAGAGAGGTGTTGGAATCGCAGGTTCTAGAGGTCGACATATCTTATATCATGATAAATGTACTGGATGCCAGCTTTGCGCTATAGCCTGTGAGGGAATTGCTGAAGCAATTGGAATGGTAAAGGTCGATGAACAATGGAAACATAACAAGAAAGCTATAATGCCACAAATTGATTATGGGAAATGTGTGTTTTGCGGCCTGTGTGTTGATGCTTGCCCTTTTTATGCACTATATATGACAAACGACTATGAATTATCATCATTTACAAAAGAGCATCTGATATATACTCCCGGACAACTTGCCATCAAGCCAAAATATGATGGTGATGTGGAATTGAAAATAGGATATAGAGGTGCTGATCATGGTTGACGCTTACTTTGTGGGAATTGCGATACTCACTATAGGATCTTCAGTTCTAGCCTTGGAAAGCAAAGAGCTCATTTACGGTGCTATTGCTCTTGCGATTTCCATGTTGGGTATAGCAGGATTTTTTCTATTGCTAGATTCTCCTTTTGTGGCAATGTTCCAAATTACCGTATACGTAGGAGCAGTAGCCGTACTCGTCATATTTACAGTAATGTTGGTTAGAACTCAAGACTTATTTTCAGCAAAAGACGACAAGGGTAGAAAGGCGGGTGGCATTATATTGATGCTCCTGACAATGGGCGGAATCGGTGCCATTTTCCTTGCATCTGGGATAAACAATCCTATGTTTGGTAATTTAGACTCAGAGCCCATAAAGATAGTGGAAATTGGAAAATCCATGCTTACCTATTATTCGCCTGCGCTTATAGTACTCGGACTTACCTTGGCGGGCGCTGTGATTGGTGCTCTGGCTCTAGCAAGAAGAGAGGTGTTGATAAAAGAAAATGAATCAGCTAATTGACTTTGTATTAGTCACAGTGGTACTGTTTTCGATTGGTATATATGGTCTTGTAGTCAAGCGAAACGCAATACGCATGATATTTTCAATCGAAATTATTGCAAATGCTGCAAATCTAAATCTTATCGCCTTTTCAAGACATGTCCATAATGTCGAAGGGCAGGTGTTTGCATTATTCTCCATTGCAATCGCGGCTGCAGAAGTAGCTGTTGCATTAGGTATCATTATTATCGCTTATCGCCTATACAAGGAAATCGATGTACACGAATTCAGGAGCTTAAAGGGATAATACCATCTAAGTGAGATTATTTTATGACCGAATCATATTACCTATTAATAGCAACATTCCTTCCATTGCTTGGTTCACCTATCGCTTATGTTCTCGCTAAAAAAAGAGGCAGTAACGCAACTACATGGTTCTCTTTTGGGATACTGGCCATTTCCACAACGTTACTGTTCATTGCGTCTTCTAATTTACATGGGGGAAGGTCAGCTTATGTAGAATCCTATACTTGGAGTCAATTCGGAAATTTCGGATTAAGACTCGATGGTTTGAGCTTGCAATTTGCAATTATTATAAATATCCTTTGTACTGTCCTTGCTCTCTATTCAAAACCATACATGTTGCACAAGATCAAAGAATCCTTTGAAGAGAACTTTGGTAAGAAAGGAGGCGATTCACACTCAGATCCGGGCAGTTACAAATCAAATACTGGGGGAAATGAAATGGAGTCTGTGACAATATCCGGATCGAACGAAGAGCAATATGTTAACCATCACATGGGACTGTATTTTGCACTCTATCTGGCTTTCTCAATGGGAATGCTAGGAACGGTACTTGCAACTAACTTGATAGAATTCTATGTCTTTTTTGAGCTAATGCTTGTTCCCTCATTCTTTCTTGTAGCATTTTATGGATACGGTGAGAGAAAAAGAATTGCCTTAATGTTCTTTTTCTGGACTCATGCCGGTGCTGTTGTTCTGCTCCTAGGTTTACTTGCTATGGGATTATTTGCAGGGGGATTTGACTATGATACAGTCCGAGAGAATGTCAGTAAAATCCCAGCGCAATGGCTTGTACTAATAATATTTTCTTTGGTAATTGGATTGGGGGTCAAACTTGCAGCATTCGTCTTGCACATCTGGCTTCCATACGCTCATTCCGAAGCTCCAACCCCGATTTCAGCACTATTATCTCCGGCGATGATCGGTATAGGCGCATACGGGCTACTCAGACTTTGGCTAGAATTGCTCGTTGGAGATTATTCTCAATATAGTATTTACATAAATCTTTGGGGCCTGGCTACTATGATTTATGGTGGCGCCATGGCAATGATGCAAGATGATATCAAAAGAGTTCTTGCTTACTCAAGTATCAGCCAAATGGGTTACATTCTTTTCGGAATCGGTTCCGATAGCATTCTTGGGATTTCAGGTGGAACCTTTATGTATGTAAGCCACGGGCTGGGAAAAGCCATACTCTTCATGATGGCAGGATCAATTATACTCCAGACAGGAACAAGAAGCATGTCAAAACTTGGTGGACTTGCAGGGAGGATGCCTTATACAGCGGTAATTGCTATGATTGGGGCACTCACAATTATGGGGATTCCTCCAACTAGTGGTTTCATGGCAGAATGGATACTATTTAATGGAGTTTTGCAATCAGGCGTAACGCACTCAGACGTTCTCAGGGTTGTGGCATTTGGGTTAGGAATACTGGCAACTGTTTTATCTGCTGCATATATCCTGTGGATGTACAAGAGAATATTTTTAGGTAAAACTCCAGAAAAATATGCGAACATCAGGGATCCCAATAGATATGTTACTGTTACCATGGCCGCACTTGCTGCAATTACACTTATTTTGGGAGTCTATCCTAATCCACTACTGAATCCAGTTACAGAATATATACATGAAATGTTTTCCACAGATAATACTGTACTGCAATTTGGAAACATAAATTCTGTTGGCGCGTCTTTGCAGAATCACAGCGAGCTGGTGGCCACTGCAGGAGGAGGTTCATGATTATGAGTATGAATAAGGGTTTGGCTGTGAAAGCATGTATTTTAAATAATTGCGTCCAGCGTAATTTGAGCAATAAAGTAATTGGTGAATTTCAAAGCAGGAGAGATCAGACATGGTGACTGAACTCCAAGGGATCATCGGATTTGAAGGATTAGGAATTAATGCCTGGCTAGTTTGGATTCTTCCGTTTGTGGGGGCCTCATTAATGCCTGCCATAGCGAAAGCTGGAAAGCGTGTGCGCGATTATGCTGCAGTAGGCTTTGCCCTTGCAAGCGCCATATCCGCTTTGACATTGTTGCCACTGGGAATACATGGAGGTCAAATTCACAGTCAGATTAACTGGATACCGATGCTAAACGTTCATGCAGGAACATTAGCAGATTCACTGTCCATTCTTATGGCAAATATTGTGGCATGGATTTCACTTCTAATATTCATATATTCCATAGGATACATGCACGGAGACAGGAATCTAACTAGATACTGGTTCTTTATGTTGTTCTTTATCGGCTCCATGCAATTGATTGTACTTTCTGATAATCTGTTGATGGTATTCTTTGGATGGGAAGGTGTTGGGCTAGCTTCATTTGCGCTTATTAGCTTTTGGTATCATGACAGGAAAAAGGACTTTGTTGGAAGCCCAGGACATTATGCTGGAGGAATACAAATGTGGGCATCACCATCACATGCTGGACTAAAGGCATTTTTGATGACGAAGGCTGGAGATATCATGATGCTTTCAGGCATGTTCTTGATTTTTGGATATGCCGGCACTTTTGGCTTTACTGAGTTATTACAAGATCAGAGTTGGGCAACGGAAATGGCAAACAATAATCTGCTTGTTCCAGCAGCGGTACTTATTTTTGGCGGTGCAATTGGAAAATCTGCACAATTCCCACTGAATGAATGGTTGCTTGAAGCAATGACCGGTCCAACACCCGTCTCGGCGTTAATTCACGCTGCTACTATGGTGAAAGCAGGGGTTTTCCTGGTGGCAAGAATTGGTCCACTTTTCTTTGCAGTATCTGCCTTGAATTCGTCTCAATTTTTTGAAGTTATTGCATGGGTCGGAGCAATAACTGCATTTCTGCTAGCAACCCAAGCATTGGTCAATCCCGAAATAAAAAAGGTCCTGGCATATTCTACAGGATCTCAAATCGGTCTTATGATGATGGCCTTGGGTGTTGCAGGACTGTCTTCATCATTTGTCGATGGTTATACTTCTGGGTTCTTTCATCTCATGAGTCATGCGATGTTTAAGGCATCGTTGTTCATGGGGGCAGGTGCGGTTCTTCATGGGGTTGGTTCTAGATTCATGACTGATATGGGAGGTTTAAGAGGTAAAATGAAAAAGACATTCCTCTTTATGATGATGGCCGGGCTATCGCTTGCAGCGGCTCCATTTATTACCTCGGGATTCTGGAGTAAAGATGCAATCATCGCCTCGGTCCTTGAATCAGGATACCAGTATTCTTGGGCCTTGTTTGCAATTGCAATCATGGTGTCTTTCATGACGGCATTTTATACGTTTAGGATGCTAGGAATGACATTCTTTGGTAACAAAAGCAAGTTCATACAAGAGAATGAATCTACTCATCATGTCCATGAAGTTGGAGCAGTAATGTGGGTTCCGTTTGCAATACTGGCAATAGCCAGCATCGCGGTAGGTTTAATTGGATTTGCCTTTGAACATCAGCTCCACGAAATGTTTTCTTTGTATCTTGAAAATTCATTTGGCATTCATACGGCTAGTTTAGCAAGTCGCGATGTGCTACCACAGGCTTCGTCAGGATTTGAGGCGTTTGAGGGCCTTAATCCGATAGCAGTTACTGCATCGGTTGGTGCATTTGCTTTGGGCGCAATTCTTGGCGGCCTTGTGTATATGAAAAAGGTCATTAGTCCTGAGATAGTGTCGAAGAGTGTAGTTTCTAGAGCGATATGGAAATTCTTCTATAATAGGTGGTATCTTAATACCGTCTTATACTGGGGGGCAGTGATAGGACCACTGGCTCTATTTAGAATTGTTTGGAGATATTTTGAAAGTACAATAATAGACGGGATCAATCCGGGTCTTCAAGGAACAATGACATACTTCTCAAAAGTTATCAAGGCCGGACAAACAGGAATAGCGCAGACATATCTATTCGTTTTTGCGGCAGGCATGATGATCATCATCATGTTACTGTTCTTATAGGAGTGAAATAGGAATGGAATTCTTTTCAACACCACTGTTGGTAACTGTAATACTTGGGGCCGTTGGACTTGCTATTCCGATTATTGATGCTCTGAAGAAGGAAAGAGGCGATAATAATAGACTATATTGCGGCATTTCTGTTGTAGCCATAATACTTGTAATTGGTATCATTATCTTTAGAATACTTTTTGGAGAATCAATCCCTACGATCGAATTTGGAAAGAGTATGCTTGCAGATGACATGTTTGGCTCTTTCTTTGCAATAACGCTATTGATAGTATCAATAATGGTAACTGCTTCCTCCTGGGATTATATGAAAAACAAAACTAATCCCGCAGCATATTATTCGTTGATTCTACTATCAAGTATAGGGATGATACTAATTGCTTATTCTACGGATCTTGTCATGCTTTTGGTTGCTTGGGAACTTATGTCCATACCTACCTATGCCCTAGCCGCTTTTTCAAAACGTGATCCAATATCAAATGAGGCGGCAATCAAATACTTCCTTTTTGGTGCTCTTTCATCGGCAATTCTCGTACTTGCTATTGGATTAGTGTATGGAGTAACCGGCACTACTAACATTGGTGAGGCAATAGTATCTATGGTTAACGTTCAGAAAGACTTGATTCCAGTAACTCTGCTTGCGCTTGCCCTATTCATAGCAGGATTTGGGTTCAAGATGGGACTAGTACCGTTTCACATGTGGCTACCAGATGCGTATGAGGGCGCTCCTACGACGATTGGGGCGTTACTTGCCGCAGGTACAAAAAAAGCAGGCTTTGCAGCTGCTATTCGCGTAATAGTACTTGCCACTTTTGTATTGCATCTTGATTGGGCCACGGCATTGGCAGTAATAGCCGTATTTACCATGACACTAGGAAATCTGGGAGCGTTGGTTCAAAAAAGCGTGCCTAGAATACTGGCTTATTCAAGTATTGCTCAAGCAGGTTATATCATGATAGGTTTGGCTTTGGCACCGTACAGTGATCAAGCCCTTGGAGGCTCCCTCTTCCATATTATCAATCACGCAGTTATGAAATCTGCTGCATTCATTGCGGTTGCAGCGGTAGCAATTACACTTGCTAGCTATAGTATTGAAAAATATAGAGGTCTTGCCAAAAGAATGCCTCTAACGGCTATAGCTTTATCAATTTCGTTACTAGCCTTGGCTGGGGTACCGCCTCTCAATGGATTCTGGAGCAAATTAGTACTATTTAACGCGGCAATTGTAACAGGCCCCGAAATTTGGTGGGGTCCGTACTTGGCTATTGCTGGAGTTTTAAATAGCGCATTATCTCTCGGATATTATGCCTGGATTATGAGGAAAATGTACATGGAAGAGTCACCTGATACAACTAAAGTAAAGGAACCACGGGCAATATTGGCAGTACTTATCTTTTCAGTAATATTTATGGTAGGTTTTGGTATTTGGCATGCTCCAATCTTAGATTTCGCTACAAACTCGGTACCAAATCTATCTCAACTTACTGCAGTATTGCCTTCCTTCCCAACAAGATAGCTAACCTTTGAGTTCTTTAGTCTGTTAGAACTTGTAGAATAATATTTTATTTTTGATCTAGTTCTTTCATGATTTTTACTACCTTGTCGTCGGTTATTTCTTCAAAATTATCATAGAACTGAGCAACCGAAGTAAAATTACTTGTAGGTGGTATCAATATCGTCACGACCTTGTCCGCTTCATTTTTTAATAATTCGACAGTCTCATTGGGGGCTACAGGTATGGCTATAATGATCTTCTTTGGCTTACTCTTTTTAATCCATCTTGCAGAAACTACGAGCGTCGCTCCAGTAGCGGCACCATCATCAACAAGTATTATTATCTTATCTTTGATCTCATATTCTTCCTGTTTGGGTCTGTAAAGTAAAGTTCTACGTCCAATTTCTTGAACCTGGGATAATTTTTCTGACTCTATATAGTCCGGTGGGACTCTCAACGCCTTCACAACATACTCGTTGAGATAAACAGTATCCTTATCCATGATAGCTCCTATGCCAAGTTCTTTGTTATTAGGAGCTCCCAGTTTCCTTGGAATCACAATATCGAAATAATTTGCACATCTGTTCTTGTAAATCGTGTTCGCCAATATTACTCCGCCACGTGGAACTCCAAAAACGGCTATTTCTTTCGGATTTTCTTCTTCAAGCTCGTTCTTGAGTTTGGAGATGAGAAGATCTGCCGCATGTTCTCTGTCCTTGAATTTGGTGATGGAATTGTTTTCGTTTGGCATAGAAAATATGCCATATTAAGCACATATTTTCCTATAAGTCTTTTCAACAATATACTCAATCAATAAACAAGTCAAAAGTTACTATTTTATTTTATATTAGAATCCTATATCCAGTAACGTATTAAAATATAAGAGAGATGTTATATTTTCTATCTTGTAAGTGCGAATAAACTCCATAAAATACAAATTGAATTACCATCCAGCAAAGTACGATCATAAGTCAATGACTTATGTAAAGAAGGATGTAAAGTATGACAATTTTCTGAAGGCCAAGGAACATCAATGGGAATGCGATAAATGTGACTGTACATTTTCAAAATATCCATCACTTAAAGAACACAAAACTGAGACACATTCTTACTGAAATGTGATTTCCCATCACAATAATATCGATTGCGAATCCTGAAATATCGCATTTGAGATTCTCCTCACACAAAACCTGGTAATGAAAGATTATTGTTGATGAGGGTGAGACATTCAAAAGTAAATACGACCATCCATGATTTATCATGAACCCTGCAAGCTAGTAACTTTTGATAATTATCTTAGAATACATTCTTCGATATGTATATTAGATCCAACGTTATTGATTGATGCAAGTCTTGGTAAGTGTCGTTATAGCCTTTACAGTAATTTTATTTTTGATATTTGCTTCTACTATTCCTCATCATTTTGCAAACGCTCAAGAGAAATTTGCAGAAACGGAGTTTGTAGAAGAAGGCAAGCCAAAGCTATTTGATTCAAATTTCAAAATTTCTACAGTTGCAGAAGGATTAAGTACTCCAACAAGTATGGCCTTCGTTGGACCGGGCGACATTTTGGTACTCGAGAAAGATACCGGTATGGTCAAAAGGATAGTCAATGGGAAAGTTCTAGCAAATCCTGTCCTGGATGTAAATGTGGCCAACTCTGTTGAAAGATGTTTGTGTGGAATCGCTGTGTCAAAACATGGTTCAACAACATATGTATTTCTTTACTACACTGAAATTGCTGGAAAAGATGGCGGTGATAAGGCTGGAATACAGCCAATTGGGAACAGAGTGTACAGATATGAGTTATCAGGAGATTCACTGATTAATCCGTTACTTTTGGTGGATCTGCCAGCAAATCCTGGACCTCGACATAATGGTGGGGATCTCATGATTGGACCTGATGAAAACATTTATGTGACGATTGGGGACATAGACGGATCCTTTAAAGGACCAACAACAGAGACCAAGACCCAAAATTACAAGAATGGAGTTGATCCGGATGGAAGAGGTGGCATTTTAAGAATAACCCAGGACGGTCAACCTACCGATGGTATTCTAGGAGAATCAATACCTTTACGTATTTATTATGCATATGGAATTCGAAATAGCTTCGGCATGGATTTTGATCCTGTTTCTGGTAATTTATGGGATACAGAAAACGGGCCTGGAAACGGTGACGAAATAAATCTGGTATTGCCTGGTTTTAATAGCGGATGGCAACAGGTACAGGGTTTATCATCGATGGAAGGCTCCTTTAGCGAATCTGATCTACAAGACTTTGGAGGAAAAGGACATTATAGTGATCCTGAGCTGGTTTGGGTAAATACAGCAGGACCAACAGCAGTAAAATTCTTGGATTCAACAGCTCTTGGTTCTGCATATGAGAATGATATGTTTGTAGGCGACGTCCATAATGGTAGAATCTATCATTTTGATCTTACTTCTGATAGAAAAGATATTATTCTTCCACCAGAGCTAGCATCGAGAGTCATTGAAAAACCATCTTCACTAGGATTGAGTAGTATTGTATTTGGTCAAGGATTTGGCGGCATTACTGACCTAGAAGTCGGACCTGATGGTAACTTGTATGTCGTATCTATCGGGCTGGGTAGTATATTTCAAATAAGCTCTGCATCCTAAATCTTTCTGAAAATTTCATAATTCTGTTTATTGTTACCAATTTATATAAATCATGAACGTTCCGGTACGGACATGTCAAAAATAATTCTCTGCCACGGAAAATAACAAACCTCATGATAAATTAATAATCTGATTACTAATATGCAGTATAGATTCTGAGCTAAGTGATTATTGATAGATTCAAAACAAAAGATATTGAAGATAACTTCGTTTATTTGAGGAGCAAAAAAAAGTAAAGCGGTATTCTAAAGATGAATTAATCCGCCTTGCTGTCCAACATGAGGAGATTGTCCTACAGATCTTCTTCTAAAGTGTCCAGAAGGTCTCTTGGAAAGCAACTCAATAAACCAGGCCTCGTGTTCAACTTCTTCCTGCATAATTCTTTGTGCGATATCATAAGTGCGGGGATCCTTGCCGGTAGTCATATCACATACTTCACCCCACGAACGAATAGCACACTGTTCTGCAGCAAGCAATATTTCTATTATGGGCGTGAGATTTTCCCAGTTATCTGGAAGATATGCATCAGGGCATCCTGCCTGATCTGCAAATTTTCTAATGTCCCTAGGTAATGATCCTCCGAGTTCATATAATCTAGGTACCATAGCTTCAAAGTGATTTCTATCTTCAATTCTGGCTTCCTCAACTATTTCCTTAATGCCTTCACCATCAAGCCCGGTACAATGCATCCTTAAAATTGTGTAATAATAATATGTTGTAAATTCAGCACCTACACCTTTTGTTATTAATTCTTTTAATTTTTCAACATCAACCCCATTTTTCTTTATGACCTCAATTGCAACTATATTTGGAACCTTACCTTTTGTATCACTCATAGCACAAAAAATAGATAATATTCTATAAAAGTCTTCTTATAATATTGTAGATTTAGTACTAGGAAATTGAAAAATTACTCTTGCATAATTTTGCATTTATAGATATGTGAAAAATTTAAGGTAATTTTTATATCCAAAGTTATTGTTAGCTAGCTATGTCTTTTGTTGACAACGAGGGAAATATCATTGTACCTAAAACAGTAAGACCTCTAATCGAGTACAAGCCAACTATTCTGGGAGAAAAGAAAGGATCAATAAAACAATATAGGCATGGTAATTTGCATATACGCGAATATGATAATTACTATAGCGTTCATTATGATAAAATAGATCCCAGAAATGATCCTTTTGGACATATCCTGGTTGATGCTTCAAGATATTTTCCCGGTATTATGATGCTATCTGCTCTTTCTGATTACCTTATTGGCAGGGAAAAATGACGTAAGTTGAACGTTAATCTATCCCTATCAATACTATTGTTCTCCCAGCCTAAGGAGATTACTAATTGCATTTTCGATATGAAAAGGGTGAAAAATACTGTTGATGGACGATAGCAAAGAAATATTGGATTCTGCCATAGAAACCGATAGGCAAGAACCTACTTTTGTATTTAAGAAACCATCAATTTGGCTAATAATCAAGACGATACTAAAACTAATTCCTGTCATAGTGTATCTTAGGAAGGACAGAAGAGAATGGGTGAAAAAAGAAGGCAAAAATGTTAACGAGAAGAAATTCAGAAAGCATGCAGAAAGGGCCCTAAAAACTTTCATCGCCCTTGGCCCCTCATACATAAAACTTGGTCAATGGTTATCATCAAGAGCAGATCTTTTGCCTCAGCCTTATTTGGATGTACTAGAGAGCCTTCAAGATGATGTTTTAGCTGAACCATTTTCAGACGTCAAACCAATTCTTGAAAAGGAGCTTGGTCGGTTAGAAGATATTTTCGAGTATTTTAACCCTTCAGCAATCTCTGGAGCTAGTTTAGGTCAAGTATATAGAGCAAAACACAAAGAAAAAGATGTAGTAGTAAAGATAAGTAGGCCAAATATTGAAGAAACAATTGGACAAAATATCTACATTTTGAGAAAACTGTTACCTATAGCTACACGTTTCATTGATGAAAATCTTAGGTTTTCAGCAGAAGGGATGCTTTCTCAATTCATTGAAACAGTACATGAAGAAATGGATTACAGAATAGAAGCGAGAAATTTGATACAGATCAAGAGTAATTTGAAGGAAGATAAATCAGTAATTATTCCCAAAGTTTATCTTGATAGAACTTCACGTCATGTAATTACAATGGAATACTTACCGGGAACTAAAGTTACCGATGTAAGGTCTTTAAATCAAAATAACATCGATAGGGCAAAACTGGTATATCGTATACATAGACTGTTTTTTAAAATGTTACTCCGTCATAGTATTTTTCATGCTGATCCCCATCCAGGTAACATTGCTATAACTAGCGACGGGACAATAATACTTTATGATTTCGGCATGGTTGGAAGACTTGATGATGAAACAAGAAGAAAATTGGTGAGACTGTATCTGGGACTTGTAGATAAAGATCCAGTAAGGACTACGGATGTATTAATAGAATTAGGAACGCTTGAGACTTCTGTTGACAGAAGGTTAGTGGAAAAAGGTCTTGAATTAAGTATTCAATCATTACACGGAAAGAAGGTGGATAGAATGGAAGTGAAGGCACTTCAAGACTTGGCAAACAAAACCTTGAGCAGATTTCCATTCCGTTTACCTAAGAATCTTGCTCTTTACATGAGAATGACCTCAATTCTCGAAGGTATTTACCATTATCATGAAGTAAAGTTTCAATTTGTTCATGTTTTGGTAAGTTTACTCGAAGAAGAAGGATTAATCAAAGAAGCATACATGGAAGAATTTAAGAGATATGTTAATCGATTTGCAAAGGGCATAGAAGTTTCAAGCGAACTAGCGCCAATGATAAAGCAATATTTAGATGATCAGAAATTAGAAAATAAAACTAGAAACGTATCAAATGTCCTTCCTATGAGTATTATATCATCCTCTATTTTTATTGGATCTACATTTATCTTTCCTTATGAAAGAAATTTTTCTTATCTTGGATTTGCATTGTCTGCAGCATTGTTAATTGGCACTCTTGTATTTAATAAATTGAATAAAAAATAAAGTAGTGCGAATATTCATATTGGTCTCCATCTGAATTCCGTATTCATTCTTTTTATGTAATTATTTTCACATAATCATAACAAGAGCATGATCTCCAAATTGTTTATGGTTTTTTCATTTTTGTCTTAAATTAAAAAAATATAACCTGTCTTATGTTGGTGCCATATTAATAGATCATTTTACATAACATTTGTATGTCTCATCATTCAGAGTTATTTAGTGGTAAAGTATGCCGAATCTACATACACAATAATTTTAGGATATGATCCATCCAAGTTCATATAAACCAAAAATTCTGTAATAAAAACGATGAATCTCAGTTCAAAGACCGTACTGCTTCCTTCAATAGTTCTGTTGATTGGGGCGGTATTTGGTACTACAGCAACAAGCGCATTCGCAGCGGATGATCCATTTAAGAACAAGGTGGAAATTGACAGCGATGTGGATAACAAAAGTACATGCGATGAATCTGGCGATGGATTTCAACAGTCAGTCTGTTCTGTCACCGATAGTTTAGTAACACACACCTTTACTATGCAGGGAGAAAAGAACAAGATTTCAATTGATGTAGAGGGGGAAAACCTTAGCGACTGCGATGAGAGCGAAGCAGGAGATAACGAATCTGTCTGTGCAGTCACATCAAGCAAGGATATCGGAGAAATAAACATTCTAGACTAATTACCATAGTTGAAAGTTAGTCAGGTAACTGGTTAGCCCAAGTAACAACCTTCATTTTTTTATTTTTTGTCCGCAAAGTACTAATTAGATTTATATTTCATGTTCGCCCTATATGTATAATGAAGCTATTACACGGAAGTCCAGGATTTGGTGTTCAATTTTCAGAGAATGAAATAAAAAACTTTCTGTTAGATAGCAAACTAAACCTCCATCTTGGAACCATTGATCTAGATGACTACCCAAACATACATCCTACCTGGTATCTTTATGACGATGCTAAAGACGTAATTTTTGTAGAAACTGGTAAACAATCTAAAAAGACCAGTAACTTGCAAAGTAACGATAAGATTTATTTTTGCATAGATGAGGGAACTCCTCCTTATAAAGGCATAAGGGGTAAAGGCGATGTTAAAATATTGAGCAACCCCGATACCAATCTTCCTATAGCAGAAAGAATAATGGTAAAATATCTTGGAAGCATTGATCATCCAATGGCAAAATTATTACTCGAAAATATGAGAAATGGAAATTCAGTGATATTAGAAATCAAACCCAAATATTACTCTACATGGGACTATAGTAGAAATAGCTAGAAATTGCTGATTACTATATTTAATTAGGCTTTTAGATTTTGTAAACTAAAAGTAAACATCCATTGGCCTTGAAAACGGTAATTAACAATTACCAGGATAATTTAAAATACCAATTGTATGTTGGTATACAATAATCACTTAACTTCGCAGTCACCTGATTCTTGATCACCATCTGCCGTATTAAAATTAGTTATCCTGTCTACACCCAATCCACATCTAAAGTAGTCACCACCCTGACCACCACTTAAAGTATCATTTCCCGGGCCGCCATAAAGGCGATCATCACCAGGACCTCCATCAAGAAAGTCATTGTCGGAAGTACCGTACAAGATATCATTTTCAGTTCCGCCAATTATCCTGTCTACCCCATCATCGCCGTGGAGTTCATCATTACCTGGTCCACCATCAATAGTGTCACTGCCATCTCCTCCAGATAGATAGTCATTTCCATCACTGCCGTTCAGCATATCGTTGCCTCCCTCCCCCTGAATTTCATCACTTCCTGATAGCCCGTTAATTACGTCATTACCTCTAAATCCTCTCATATCATCATCGGTCGCCGTTCCCATAATATTATCGTCTGCAGCTGTTCCCTTGATGTCTACGGCGTAAGCAACTAAGAGGCTTAAGGTTAAAGATATCAACAACAAACTTGAGACTAGACCATAAATTATTATGCCCATTGCATTACTCAAGCTAGTGGATATACTATAAATATCTACACCATAAATGATATCTCCCATTTCAACAAATGCTTATCGTGCCTAAGAATTTTAGTTAATTGCATGTCGTTATTATTTGTGAAGCATACTCACAATACGGTGCATATTGTCCAATTAGAGATCTACCTTGGTAGATGCTCGGGACAGTTCTCTACACTCATATGGTATTTGTGAAAAATAATTAAAATATGGTTATTACTACAACATAAATTTGATCTAAAATTATTTGATATCTTTAGTAGGATCGCATTTGAGTATTTTTTCGTCCAGCAGAACACTAGACGCCTCACTTAATTTAGCGATAAATCTTGAAATTCTCTTTTATTCCTTAAAATGTTAATTTGCCGTTTGTGAGGATGACGTCAGATGTAGACGATTTCCTGCAATTGATAAGCTTTTTCCAAAAGATATAATTAAAATTTGCTATTATTAGTAATTGATTGCAGCTTTATATTGGATGTTCCGGGTTGAGCTATACGTCATGGCAAGGCCCATTTTATCCTACAGATATGAATAAAAATCTCCAGCTACCTTTTTACTCCGAAGTTTTTAACTATGTGGAAATTGATTCGACATTTTATAATATACCAACCGAATCGATGGTAAGAAATTGGAACAAAAGGACTCCAGATAATTTCCGATTCACTGTAAAATTCCCCAAAGTCATAACTCATGACAAGAGATTAATGAATGCAGAAAAAGAACTGTCTTTGTTTTATGATCGAATGGAACCCCTAAAGGGAAAGATATTGGCACTAATTATTCAATTACCACCTTCTTTTGAACTTAAAGAAGGATTAGAATCTTTGAGAAGATCTGATTTTTTCTTTGATGACACATTCAGATATGCAATAGAAGTAAGACACCGATCATGGTTCAATGAGCTGGCATATAACTTATTTCAGAATAGTAACATATCATTGGCTTGGAGTCAGATGGATAGACTACAAACTCCCCCAATAGTAACGACTGATTTTATTTACCTAAGACTAATTGGAGATCGAAGTATTCATGAAAGTAATTTTGGTAAATTACAAATAGATCGAAAGGTTGAGATGGAGAAATGGGCAGAGAAAATTAAAGAGACAAAAAATAACGAGAAAAATATCAAAACCGCTATTGTTGTGGCCAATAATCATTATGGGGGATTTGGACCTGGGACAGTAAATATTTTTAGAGAAATGATGGATATGAATCCCATAGACGTTAGTGTTGACATGAAAAAGTTAACTCAGCAGATATACTTAGAAAAAAACTTTGATCTGTACAATAGAACACGAAAGAAACAAAATCAAACCACAATATCTGATTTCATTTGATATTGAATGGTCAAATTGATACTAAAGAAATGAGATGAAATAGATTAAATGGGAAGGACGATCTAGCAATATGCAGAGCTATTTAGAACCGAATGATAGAATATGAATTAGCTATTACTAAAAGACAATACCAGAATTGCTCAATGGAAGATTCTTATATTATTTACATTCTAATCATTAAATAGCCTACAAATACGATATATTGAAGAGATAATTTGCCATGAGTTATGATGAGTTGATGCCTAGTAAAAACTCCATTATCGCCATCTCTTTAATCTTCATCGGAGCATTCATCATTAATCCGGTTTATCAATCTGGAGATCTAGAACTTAATATTCAACAAATTCACGGACAGGATGATAGTGGAATCATTACCAGTTCTCTGAACGCTAACACTTCGTTATCTAATTCTTCTGCTAATAACTCTGAGTTAGGGGCTCCTGTCAACATTGAGCAGTTTACCATTACGTGCAGCGATTTTAAGCAATTATACGATGCGCTTTCTGAGGTAAATATAGGCAACATGGCCGCAGAAGGTAACATAAATCAGTCTACACTAGATGGCGTAGAAACTATCTTTAACAACCACGCTGGAAATTGCTCTCAGCTTGATGAATATGAGTTCGAGTAGACTTGCTTGTTTGATAAGGTCTACAGTGGAGCCAACTGATTTTGTATATTAGATTACCTTGTTACTACATTTAAATTTCTTAAAGAATACTAATGTAACACCTACTCCAACCATCGCACCTAAAACAGTAATGGGAATAATTAGCGAATCCATCTGAGCCCAAAACGGCGTTGATATGTGAATCGGGAAATCAAAAACAAGTGTCCTATTTGACTCACTAGAATTTAGAATGGAAATGTTATCTAGTATATCCACACTTACAAGAAAGATACCTGCTCTCTCAAATCTGTAATTATAGGAGTA
>JAHEZK010000130.1 GCA_023251115.1 Nitrosomicrobium frigidum (SeqCode)
AAGGTATTAAGGTCAGTCCTAACACCAGCACTTAAACCCAGCTTTTTATTGAAAAATCTTTTCCCTACTTGTGCAAAAAGTCCGTATTTCCAAAACCCTATGTCAGAATTTGAGTTTATTGTTACTCCAGGCTGTACTACAGCTCCATTTTCATCTAAAACTTCAATTCTGTATCTATTAAAAAAGTCATTCTGGAATTGAACGTACTGAGCCGAAGTTCCAAATGACCACTGCCAATCATTCTTAAAGAAATTTGCATCAAATCTAAATTTGTTTTCTATCTCTGTTGAATTTATTCTCAGTCTTCGCTTAGTTTCATCAGAGGTTTGGTTGTCGTCAAACTTGTTAATTTCATTATTTAACACATTTCTACTTAAAGCAAAATTAAGATAGCCATTGTTAAGTTGTGTTTTAAGGCTTAGACCACCTGTGTAGTTCCACTGATCAATGGAAGGAGTGTTATTTAATGTGTACAGTTTTTCTGGGCTTGCATCCTTTATTGCGCCAAATCTAAATTTGTCAATAGCTCCAATCCCGATTACGTTCAATGTAGTTTTATCGTCAATCTTGTGGGTTATCTTTGTTTGGAAATCCCAATAATTTGGACGAATAGGTAAATCAATTAAGGAGAACAATAATCCAAGATAAGAGCGTCTAGCTGATGCAAGAAAAGTCGTATTCCCGTTTTTGGAAAGTGGGCCATCTAATGTTAACGCAGCATCTGTGGCTTGAATTCTTAAATTGCTTTGAATTCTATCTGGATTACCTGTCTTTTGGGTGAATTGAAAAACAGAGCTTAAAGTATTATCGAATCTTGCATCAAAAGCAGAAGTGCTCAATTTAACATCTTGAATAAAAAGTACATTCAATAAACCAGTCGGTCCACCGCTACTTCCCTGCGTACTAAAGTGATTTATTATGGGAGTTTCGATTCCATCTAAATAGTATACATTCTCACTTGGTGCCCCTCCTCTAATAATGATGTCGTTTCTAAAACCTCCACTACTACCATCCGTTCCGCTTACTCCGGGAAGCGATTGAATTACTCTTGATATGTCAAAGTTACCACCCGGATTACTTTTAATCTCTTCTGTTGTCATACGTTGAACAGAAACTGGAGTAGTTAATGTTGCTGCGCTGGCAGAACGTCTAAGGGATACTGTAACTTCCTCTATGGTAGTACTTGGTGCTAGCCCTATATTAATGTTTATTTCATTCCCAGATGTTATAACGTAATTGGAAAGTAATTTAGGAGAATATCCAACTCGTGAAATTCTTAAATTATATGTACCTACAGGAATTCCTGTAATACGAAACCTTCCAACAGAATCTGAGCTGGTTGTAATGTTGGTTTTGTCGACAGTTATACTGACATCTGAAAGAGGATTCAGGGTGTTTTCGTCAAAAATACTTCCAGACAAGTTACCCTGGACTTGAGCATGCGCCTCTGTTTGAAGGACAACAAGTGTTATTAATAAGAAAAAAGTCTTGATAAGATATTTTAGGCTCATTTTTTAGTTTATTAGATTACTTTCTTCTCAATATTTGTTCCAAAAAAATAGCAGTCTTAACTGAGACTGCTATTTTTTTCTTGTTACACTTTGATGAAAATCTTTTTATTGTACATAACCCAGAGTATGCCTAGCCAGAAGACAATCCACATGATTGCCCAAGCTAAAGAGGCGTTTATAGTATCTAAATACGGCACAAATGCAGTTTGATAGAAATAGTTTGCTGCACCAATTTCTTTGCCATCTGCATTTTCTAATTTTATTAAATTGATAGTGCGTGGCAGTAATCCCGATATAAAGAAAACTGTGATTGCGTTTACGCCATAAACAACAGCTGGTTTTGTATATTTATTATAGCCCTTGACATCAATAATCCAATAAAGAAGAGCAAAACAAATTGTAGCTAAGCCTCCTGTATACATTACAAAGGAACTAGTCCATAATGATTTATTAATTGGAAAAGCAAGATCCCAAATCAATCCAATGACTGTTGCAATAACACCTGCAGTAAACAACCAAGCAATTCTTTCGGAAATTTCAATTTCTTTTTTTCGAATATATAATCCTACTAAGATTCCAAATAAACCAGTGGATATAGCGGGAACCGTACTTAATAATCCTTCTGGATCCCAGGTTTTGGCCGATTTCCATAAGTGATTTTCAGTAAGTATTAACCTATCTAACCATGCGCCTAAATTCGTTTCTTTTTCCAAGTTTGCATAGCCCACTTCTGGTACCGGAACCAATGTCATAAGTCCCCAGTATAAGAGAAGCAAGCCAATCATGATTCTAAAAAGAGACTTAGTACTAAACTTTAAAAACAGTATAGCAGAAACTAGAAACACAACAGATATTCTTTGTAATACACCAGGTATCCTTACATATTTAAAAGCTTCAATTGGATCTGTAAATACTTTTGGATACAGAGATAGGAATAAGCCTAATCCAAACAAGATTGAGGAGCGCTTAATTATTTTGTATATAGCCTGCTTGTGACTAGCTGGGTCTTTCTTTTTGCCACTAAGTGCAAATGAAATTGATACACCTACTATGAAAAGGAAAAAAGGAAAAATAAGATCAGTAGGAGTACAGCCGTCCCATTCTGCGTGTTTTAGTGGTGCGTACATTTGAGCCCAACTGCCAGGATTGTTTACCAAAATCATGGCAGCGACTGTTATACCTCTAAAA
>JAHEZK010000131.1 GCA_023251115.1 Nitrosomicrobium frigidum (SeqCode)
CTTGATAGGAAGGAAAATTCCAGAAATAATCCTATCAATTCCTACGATAAATAAAATTATGCCTAGTAATACTACTAAAGAAACAAAGACAGCACCTGGGTATGCAAGAGCATAAATTGACAATATAACAACGATAATGCCGAGACCTATTGCTACGGCTCGAAGCCATCCCGGAGTTTTTTCCATTGATGATTTCATTCCTGAAAGGTAGAATAGGCTCTTATACTGTTGGAAAAAAAGACATGATAATATAAATTTCATGCCTGCATTCCAGAAATTCAAAACTATTTCAACTTTAATCATACGAAAAAACATGTCTTCATCTATAATCAGAATTGGACACCGCAATTGCTCAAATGAATGTATATTATATAATTTATCTTAGTTTTATATCGAAATAGACAAAACGAAAATCCAAAATGAACTGTACCTGTTAATTTAAGTTTAGTTGGATAAACTTGGAGTAATATTTGGTTTGAATATCTGTTCTCTTGAGTATCATGCTAACGATGGGGAATAGATGAACCTAGACAAAAAGAAAATCTTGTTATTATGAATCAATTGAAAATGTTATATAATTAGATCTATAAGAACTATCTATAAAATATATTAATTTATTTCTTTTTCAGAACATAAAAACTGCACTCTAATTAGTATTCTTAAAAGATAAAAAAAATATTAGTTCTGGTTATTAGTAAGGTTTATTTCTCTATTGGAAGTCCCGGTAGTCCTGGTGGTTCTGATGTTTGGTTACTTTGTCCAATCATTGAATCAAATCCTTTCTTTTGTTGTTCGCTATATTCTGGTACTATGATTCCCACCTTTTGAGCCCATTTGTCATAGGCAGAAACCATCTTCTTAAGTACATCTGGATGTTCTTTTGACAGATCTGTCGCTTCACGAATGTCTTGTACTATGTTGAAGAGCTTCCACTGTCCATCTCCTGCAGGCATTACATTACTCCGTGCCTTCCAGTCGCCCATGAGTACTGCACGGTTACCAAACATCTCTGATGGTATTATTTCATCATCTGCATGTATCTTTTCCACTTTACCTTCAAGAAGTGGTTTTATAGATTTTCCCATCATTGGACTGACTTGTCTTCCATTATACTCCGAACCAGGATGTGAAACGTTTGCATATTCTAGGAATGTCGGAGTCATATCACTAACGTGGACAAATGCCTTTACAATATCCAGTTCAGTAGTATTTGTTGCGTGTGGTTCCTTTATTACAAATGGTGGTCTTATGCCTCCATTGAACATAGTTGATTTTACTCCTGAATGAGGAGTGTTGGACATAACTGCTCCTTGCCAGCCATATCCCCAATAGGAGTCTTGGCTTCCTATGGCATCAAGGGTATCGTTAACATTAGTTAAAAATTCTTTAGTCGCCTCGTCGGCTGCACCTTCAAGACTTCCCACGACAACGGGACTATCTGATGGTTCACTACCACCATTGTCTGAAGTAAACATTATCAAAGTATTATCATACTCGCCTGTTTCTTTGAGGAATTGTATTAACCTGCCTATATTAGAGTCCATGTTTTCTATCATAGCCGCATGTGCTGCAAATATCTGTGATCTTTCATTTCGCTCATCCTGAGACAATGTATCCCAATTTGGGAAAGGCGGATAACTCTTGGGTAACGACATATTAGCAGGCCATATTCCAAGTTCTTTCTGTTTTTCAAATCTTTGTTCTCTTATCTTATCCCATCCACCGTCGTAAACTCCTTCATATTTTTTAATGTACTCCTGTGGAGCCTGGAATGGTGTATGTGCTACCTGATAAGAAAGATATCCGAAAAATGGTTTGTCGTCACCTTGGGATTTCTTGATTTGATCAATCATGATGTTTGTGTAAAGTTCATTTGAATATGTCCCGTTATCAGGTCTTGGAACTATTTTTCCGTTCTGAAGAAAAGTAACATGGCCATCAGGATAGTACGGTCCATCTGTGAAATGGTTGGCACCAGACTGAATTAACGTGAAAGTTTCATCAAATCCTCTATCTTGTGGCCCAGTTCCATTTTGGTATACTTTGCCTGAGAGATGCCATTTACCTGAAAGTAGTGTATTATATCCAGCATCCCTTAGTAGCTCTGCAACAGTAACAACCCTGTCAGTAATATAAGTCTCATATCCTGTTTTATTCACTTGGTTTGGCGCAATGTTTTCATACATGGTTCCAATGCCTGCTATGTGGTTATCAACACCAGTAAGAAAAGTACTCCTCGCAGGAGAGCATACTGGATGTGTGTAGTAATTGCTTAATATTTTTCCTTCTCTTCCTAATTGATCTAAATTAGGTGTAGAAATCTCGCTACCGAATACTCCCAGATCAGAATAACCAAAGTCGTCTCCCATAATCACTAAAATGTTTGGACGTTTATCGGCAGATTGAGCGAAAGTCAAATTTGTCTTAAATGATGGTATGGCTGCTAGGCTTAAGGTAAGTGCAAGCAGCGTCAGAAATCCGATAACGTACTTTAAACTCAAATTCATTAACGAGTGAACTTTAAATATCCTATATATCTGTTATGAAAAATTGGCCTCTTAACTTTTATCCTACGCCGCTGTTAGTATTTCCTGTTCTGGTGGTTCGATCAGATAGTAAGAGTCTCCCATTGATTGTTTGATCCTAAGTTTTACCATGAATCTAAATCGACTATATTCAATTAAACCCTTTT
>JAHEZK010000132.1 GCA_023251115.1 Nitrosomicrobium frigidum (SeqCode)
CAAAGATAATGTTGTAGTTGAACTAGAAAAATTAAACATGCACAAACTTCCACACCTAGCTATCACGACGGACTAGTGTAGAATTCCACATGGTTCCCACCGAACCCGATATAAAATTTAGAACATTTTAAGAATAGTCGTGTGAATATTATAAAATAAAATCTATTACTAATCTAATATACAGTCCTTCCATGTAAGGGTCTGCAAAGAGGAATGGTTGACTACCGATAACTTTTTACTTTAACCTATAAATAGGAAAATGCACTCCTAAGGCTTATGGAGAATGACCTGTTGTGAATCAAGCTCCTGTTGCTATAGGAAAGGTAGTTTCCCTATGGCGATATCCACTTAAATCAATGATGGGAGAAGAGCTCAATTCTTCATACGTGACAGAACGTGGTCTCTTAGGGGATCGTACGTATGCCCTAATTGACCAAGAAACTGGGAAGGTAGCTAGTGCCAAGAACCCTAGAAAATGGGGTACCCTTTTCGACTTTCGTGCTGCCTTTATAGATCCATTACAAGTGGAGAACATTCCACCTATTCAAATCACTTTCCCAGACGGCACCAAGATGTTCTCTGATCATGGTGATATTGACAATACGTTGTCAAAGGTTTTTGGTCGAGAGGTTAGCCTCTTGAAGGCCAGTTTAGACAAGCCAAGCTACGATGAGTACTGGCCCGATATAGAGGGCCTCGCACAAAGAAATATTGTCACCACAGAAGCTATGCCGCCCCAAACTTTCTTCGATGTTGCTGTAATCCATATCCTTACTACATCCACAATCAACCGTCTGAGAGAACTCTATTCCAAAGGGCGCTTCGAGGCTCGACGGTTTAGACCAAACATAGTGATAGAGTCAGCGTCTGGAGAGGAGGACTTTATCGAGAATTTGTGGGTTGGCAAGAAGCTAGCGATCGGCGAAGAGATTCTACTAAGTATCACTGGACCTTGCACAAGGTGTGTGATGACGACTCTGCCCCAGGGGGATCTTCCCAAAGATTTAGGTATCTTACACACGGTCGCTAAATACAACCTAGTGCATGCCGGAGTCTATGCATCAGTGCACAGCGGTGGAACAATTCATCGTGGAGATCCAGTACGACTCGAAGAGTAAGACGTCAATCCTGTAGGCCCTTTATTTGAGAATTTGATTTGTTCGATGCCTCGTCCTTTGCTCTGTTTAGTATCTCATATTGGATGAAAGATATCCCAATTAGTCATTACTAAACTATTCCAAAATTGACCCTCAAAATACCAGAGAACCCGATATAAAATTTACACCTTTTTAAAATATTCATTGTAAATATTATGTACAAACAAATGGTGGTCAAAGCTACTTAAAAATGAACTTTTATGTCAGTTACAACAATCATTTCTCCTTGTATGTTACCAATTTTGAATATGCAGAACTATCTTTTTCATTCTCAATTAGAGTAAAGTAGAATTTCGTTTTGTTCTAGATTATTGTGTCAATATGTTAAAATAGTAGATTTATGCCATCGTTAATATGAAATACAGAAGCAGAACAGAAATAGTATCAATGATTCTAGAAGCAGCAAATGGTGGTGCAACTAAAACAAGAATTATGTACAAAGCCTTTCTTAGCTACGCCCAATTAAAGGAATATCTTTCTGTACTTATTGAAAATAATCTACTGGAATATTTAGAAGGTTCACAAAGCTACAAGACCACCGAAAAAGGATTTAACCTCTTAAAGATGCATAACGAAATTGGAGAGCTTCTACAAACTTCAGTAAAAGAACCAATAATACAATAAAATAAAAACAAATCTCGATAGGTATTCGGAACTAAGTAGAAACCTTTAAAGCTCTACTATTCACAATCTAACACCTTCAGAATACCAGTTACCGCGTAATGCTTCCTGGAACACCACTATTACTTCTTTCTTGTCAACTTGTAAGATCTTGCAGGTGTTTTCAGTTATTGCTTCTGCCAGCCTATCTTTTTCTCTTTGAGTTCTTCCACTAAAGAGTGACACAGTGATGATGGGCATAAGGTGTCTTATTGGAAAGAGGTGATTCATAAGAATTACGTTACATCATATTACTTTAGAACAGCAAATTCTATCATAGTTGACTGTATTTTTATTTAAATGATTGATTTCACTACATCCAAAAATTCACATAACATTGTGGATTTATGCTGTTAACAATATTAATCCCAGTGCATCCAAACCATTTTCTTATGGTTGGAAGAAAGTAAGATTTATCAAGATATCTTGATAACGAAAAAATTAATTCCCGAATTTATCATTTAGATTAGTTCTGATTTCAGCATAAGTCCCACCGAACTCATCTAAAAATTTACATGTTTCCAATATATTTCATATAATTATTATTAATTATATATTGTGATTATCGTTACTATAATGAAAAACCTATTCTTTTCCTATCTATTCTTTCTTCTTTCAAAATATCCCATTACGTGTTTAATGATATAGATAATTAAAAATGTTCCTCCAATAGATAGCGCAATAATAGACATAAGCCATAACACATCATTGCCATGGACAACCATATAGTTCTCTACCATTGTGGAAATAAAAGTAACATGTTTGTTAAATAAGTCTCTTATGGGAACATGCTACTCATATTATATTTCATATTTTTACAATTTCAACTGAACATGGAAA
>JAHEZK010000133.1 GCA_023251115.1 Nitrosomicrobium frigidum (SeqCode)
GGAGGTATTTGGTCTTATTAGCAAACAGGCGGTCTATCATGCCGGCGCCCGAAGCGCCGGTTGCATCCATAAAGTATGCATCGTCCAAACCGTTTAACATGTCCAGTAAAAAAACCGTCTTGGAAGTCGAGGGAGGACCTGTCAGTAGTATATGGACAGGCTCCTTGGACAGTACAGATTTCATTAATAGCTTTTTTAAATCGGCATATCCAACAATATTAGAAAAGAATCTTTCTTCTGAGCTAGATTTTTGATTTTGATTCTTAATGTTCAAAATAAAAGAAACCAGTGAAGAGATTAATTCATTCATTTTTTTTCAAATCTTATCCTTTCATAAACCCTACCGCAAATCCGACAGCCACGCTTCCAGTTAGTGGCAAACCAAGATTTGACAAAATAGAATTAGATGTGGTTCCCGTCACATCTGAGTCAATTACACTCATAATTGTATTCTTTGAAACCAGTTCAATCTGATCACAGTTAACATTCAACATACCTTGAAATTGAAGGTAAGCTAATGCTGCAAAAAAAATGCCCATTACTACCAGTCCTATTCGTAGTACCTTCTTAACAGCATACCCAATAAGAATCCCGATTAGCGTTCCTGAAATTAGAGAAGTGGCCAAATTCCCTGCATTTTCAATATCCATATTCCTCATCTCCGGGAATTAAAGTGACAATCAGCAATCCTATGAGAATTCCAATTGTAGTACACATTAAGGGTAACAAAACTATATCGCCTAGGTTAGCTGTAAAAATAATATTAACAGCCCAATGGTCATAGCTCATTTATCCATATTAGAAAGCATACTCTAAATTATTGAATTTGGAAAATCTTAAATTCCAGGAATTCTAGAAAATGATATGGCTAACAAGTATTACAGGCATCATACAGTAAAAAGTGCCCAGGATGCTTCAGTCTTCTCAGACGAATACACATGGACTATACTGGATATACTGCGCACGGCTGGCCCCTCAGGAATGAGCGCTCAGAATGTTCATAAACAGATGGAGGCAGAAATGGGTCGGGTGTCAAAAAGCAAGGTTTATGGTATTTTAAAACGCATGTACCAGAACGAATGGATACATAGGACTTACAATGAAGTTGATGAAGCGCGACGGAATTCAATTAAAATGGACTGGGCGGGAATTATGCTTGAGGATGAGTATGACCGCGTTGTAGTTGAAAAGGAAAAGCGCTTTATCAATGAAAGACTATTTCCGGTATTTCTAGAATATATAAAAAAAACTATTGAAGATATATCAAAGGATAAAACATCAAAGAAATGGATACCAGAAAAAGACTATTGTAAACCCTGTCGCAAGAGTCATGAGGCTTCCGAATTTTTCAGTAGTCTCTTGGATATCGCAACCGCGGAGTTTATGACCTCTGAAGCTTATCTGAGTCTCTTGAAGCATCTGGGTTTTGCAGAGCTAAAGGAAGACTAAATAATCCTTTAACTGAAAACAATAATTGTTATCTTGTATACGAATAGTACATAATATGTGATAGCTATGCCCTAAATTTAATATGTGATACCTTGCGGATTACTTTCTTCTGATCCTAGTTGCCCTTCTTTTATATGCCAACATTCAATTGGAAGCAGGCGAGACTTATAAAGTCTGTAGAAGATGAACGAACGTTTGTTTAAATAGAACAATTTAAAACCAAGCCGTTCCTCATTACAATACATTGTTTGAAACTCTTTCCTTTTGGGGCTGCATGTATGAGCTACAGGCATTATTCGGTGGTGACTGTGACAGGAATGCGGATATATCAAATGCAGGAAGTACTTGGGTCGGTTTAGCCGCAGGCATGATAATAGGTGCAATAATTACATGGTGGGTCTACAATCGACAGAAAAAAACTTCGGAAATGCAGGATAAACTTCTAGAGCAAATTGTCACCTTGGAGAATAAGATCTTGAGTTTAGAAGAAAAAATCGAATCCATATTAGAAAAAAGAAAATAATAGTGGCGAATTTGCGATAAATAATTTTACACTCAAGGAGCGGAATGCTATGTTTCAGAATACAATTGAGAACTTTAATTCTAGCTGTTAGATCACAATATTGAAAGAAAAATAGTTACTCTCGGCTAATAACTTGTAGGGTAACTTTGGCTGCCTCACTTTCGATTATACCATCAGTAACAATAAACATAAAGCTATCTTCACCTATATATCCTGGTCTAGCAGCATAATCAACTGTATTGTCACCACCTAGAGCAGGTGTTCTCTCTATAGGTCTTAGGATTGCGTGACTAGGCATAGATACGCTTTACATTAATTTTTGCACTTGCTGTCTGTTATTATAATCGTTTAGTTACTGTTATTTTTTCCAGAGCCGCTATTTGTTTTCAGAAAGGGTGTTATTATTCTCCTGTAATTTTTCAAGGATACCACCTTTTTGAAGTAATTGTGGTAGTTTTGAATCTGTCGACGGTTCTTGTAGAACGTTACCACCCCCTTGGAACGGTGGTAAAGTATTAGATTGATCTTTGCTAGGCGTTTTAACATATTGCAATTCTTTATCATCACAACTAGTTAGAAGTCCATTAGGTCCATAATAACAAGTTTGACAATATCTTTCTCCTAAAATAGAACCAGGAATTTTTTCTCGCCAGCAACAAGTCATGCTCGATGT
>JAHEZK010000023.1 GCA_023251115.1 Nitrosomicrobium frigidum (SeqCode)
GCCATCTTTTAGACTCTGTAACTTCATATTCAAGTATTTGTTGTAAAGTCAATATATTGAACTAGGATTATGACAATTTAATATGAGACGTGCTTTATCGAGAGGGAGAGTTAAGAGTTCTCGTAAGTTAAAGAGAGTTATTATCTAGGTGGTAAGATAGGAGTTTTAGTAAGTTTAAGAAGCATGAAAGGTAATTTCCAAGAGTGAATATCCCTGATTTTCGAAAGAAATTTCTTAAGGATTTTAAAGCACTTCAAGACCAATTTGACTCAACTTATGGTGAAAACGATAAGATGCAAACAATTATCGTAAAGCAATTAGAATTATGCAATGCGTATAGGCCATTGATTAAGAATCTACAAGAATCTAATGAGGTGACGACTCTAATTAACAATTTAAACACAAAATTGCTAGTATTAAAAGTGACTGGCGACCTTGAAAGAGACGTCGCTAAACTAACTAGTCGTGTTGACGATCTAGAGAAAAAATTGAATCGATGACTTTTTGATCAAAACCACAAGCAAGGAAAATTTTTCTGTCATTCTCTATCTGTAATCTTTTCAAATCGGGTATGAAGTTATTATTACTTCTCTTGACTTTTTCTGTCATTACTAACTATTCGAACATTACCGAAATATGATAACTATTATACCGAAAAACAATTAAGACATCTTTTTGGTACATACTAAATCTGAAATTTACGAACGATATGACGTTATTTCTTCACCTGACTTTTCCTCTTTATAAGATATCACAGTTGCACCTCTTTGTATATCTGCTATTAGAGTTTCATCGTTTATTTCGTTGCCTTGTTTGTCGTAGTATTTCTTTTTCATTTTCCCTGTTACGATTCTAGTTTTAGATGACTGAGGCCCAGATTCCGGTATAAAACGTTCAACTGCTGCGGTATCTCTTTCTGAATATGGCATTCCACATGTAGGACACCATAATACACCGCACCCTGATGATACTTTTTGTCTCATTATCAACTTCGAAACCAATTCTTGTTAACATTTTGAATCTACGACATCCGCACCTGTTTAGTCGCACAGTTCCATATCGTAATCAAACTTTATGCCCTTGGTCTTTTGTGCTTTTGCCATAAATTCATCATCCTTAGTATATTTTCTTATTATGACTTTATGCACCTTAGATAACCCATAATGTAACATCGCTTTTTCGTTAGGAAAATCCCTTATGCCCGTGTATTTGTCGTCATAGTCGCTAGTTCTATGTATCTTTACTTTTACCTTTTGTTTAGGATTTGTCATTTTCATTTTTATGGGAACTAATTATTATTACGGGTTCTTTCCTTAAGACTTTTTTGATTCTCTCTTACTGCCATTGTTTCGTCTATACCATTGGTTGCTGTTAGAAGAATTCCTGACTTTTCAAAACAATTAGAGCAGTATTTTTCTATTCTTTTAGCGCTTATTTCTACATCAATAAAATAATGCTTCTGAATTTGTCGTATGCCTCTTTGTTCACAGTGTTCACAGTGTTCACATGTTCACACTCATTCACTCGGTATTTACTTTAGATTCTTTGATAGTGCTTAAATAGGAACGAGTGCATCATAACACTATGTCGTGGTTGGTTGAGAAACTCGTTGATTGGTGGGAGAATTGGAAGTATCCCGAAGATAAGGACAAAGAGCGAAGAATAGATGAAATTATCAACCAAATCAATAAAGAGTCTAACAAATATGACCCTAAAAAACCACGCTTAATCAAAAATTAAGTAATTTCTTCATCCATGAGTTTTTCAATGGCATCTAATCTTTGCTTGATATATTTTTCATGATCAGTGATACCGATTTCAAATGTAGTCCTATCACTATCCCACCTGTTTCTTCTTTCTTCGGATTTATCATTCATAAAAAAGGTATCATAATAGCGACTCAGTTTTTCTATCGTTTCATTCCTAAGTTTGATAGCGCTATAAAAATTTGTTAATTCTATTTGGACTTTAGGACTAAATTCCAAATAAATTCCCGAATGGATCACACTATCATACGCAGCAGTAAACAAAAAAGCGATTCGGTAAGACACTCTATCGCCACGTCTTTGTCTAAAATCTAAATAGGCATCAATTTCTTTAGCACATTCAGGAGTACAAAATGTAATGTATTCTTCCTTATCTCCTCTGTAAACGGTGATTTTGTAAAGATTGTTAATTCGTTCTAAATCTCCTAGTTTAATTGATTGTAAGGCCCCTATTCTAATGCCAGTAGAAGCCAGGACAAGAAAGGCTGTCTTTAATCTCTGATCTGAAAATTCTAATATCTTTTGAATTTCTTCGTGAGTATATCCTCTATCTTTGCCGTTTATCTCGTTGTCTGTCTTTTCTGATCTGATAAATTTCTTTAATTTTTTCCAATTTAGTATTACATCATTCATCTCACAGGCATGTTTTATTGTGGCCATTATGACGGTCTTGTATTGGCTTGAGATTTTTTGAGATACTAGATATTTTATGATAAGATTTGATAATTCTTGTTGAGGCAGTTTAAGCAAAGCATCTAGGTCTAAATTACAATATTTTAAGAATCGAGACATGCAGTATTCATAATTTTTTCTGGTAACATCAGAATTAATCGAGTTTACAAAGTTAAAGTATACATCTTCTTTGTCTCGTTGTACCAACATGCAATGTTGATGCAAAAACTAGAATATTAGAACTAATCATTAAACTAGTTTTATCACTAGTACTATCTTCCTTAAAGTAAATAAACTATAACAAGTTTTTTATTCTAGTTATAATGGATAATACAGATTTAAAAGTGGTCGTGGAAACACCTGAAGAAAGAAGGAAAAGATTCCTTATTGAATTTGAAAAGCCTTTCAAGTGTGAAAAGTGTAACGAACGATTTAAGAAAAAGAAATATCTAAAAGAACACAAGATAGAGGTTCACTCTTACTAAATTTCGACTACCCGTGGCCTTTTTATTGGATGTGGCAATCCACCTTATCCCCCAATTGGGTATTAAGAATCACACAGTTATCTTCATAAGACTATCGTAAAAGTAATTTATGGTTGATGGTATCTTATCTCTATCGTGAAAATTTATACTAAAACTGGCGACAAAGGAGAAACTGGCTTAATAGATGGTTCGCGCATTTCGAAATCCAACTTGAGAATAATTGCATATGGAGAAGTGGATGAAGCAAATTCTCATATAGGATACTTGATTTCCAATATCGAAAGTAATTCAATTTTTACTGACATAAAAGAAATACTAGTTAGCATTCAACAGGATTTATTTGTCCTGGGGGCAGAATTGGCAAATCCCAGCAGTTTGAAAGAGAACAAATTACTAGTTAAAGAAGAGATGATCTCCAATATCGAAAAGTATATTGATAATTTCGAAGCCGAGCTCTCACCAATAGCATATTTCATACTTCCTGGAGGAACTATTGAATCATCATTATTTCATATTTGTAGAACTGTCGTAAGACGCGCTGAAACATCTGCAGTCGCACTTGCAAAAGAACAGAAAATAAGTCAGCAAATCCTCATGTATCTAAATAGGTTGTCAGATCTATTCTTTGTTCTTGCAAGAGTGACCAATAAACGACAAAAACGAAATGACATTCCGTGGAAGTTGAATTAGAACTCAATTAGATTTAAATAATAAAAACAAACAGAGTTTGCAATAGTATAACATTGCGGCAGACACGAAATGTATTGTTGTTGATTTTGATTACAATAATAATGGCTTTGGTAAGCAGTTTCTTGCTATATTTTCTTGATCATACGCTATTTAACTTCATTATTGTCCCTAAATATACTTCAATTGCTCAAGACATCCTGCATTCAACTACATAGAATTTGGAAATTTCATCACATTAATATGAATTAAATATACAAAGAAAGATGAATGAATTTAGAAAAAAGCCAGATATCCAATATTGTATCTTTCTTCCGCATTGTTTGCAACCTTAAAAAAATAAAGAGGGAAGGTTGGATACACAAATCAAAGATCGATTTACCTGAATCGGTTGCGGATCATTCCTACTCTATGTGTACGATCTCCATGGTTCTGGCGGATATACTAAATTTACATACGGAGCACATTATGAAAATGGCTAATCTTCATGATCTAGCTGAATCTCTTGTGGGTGACAAAATGCCAGATAGCATATCACCTGAGAAAAAAGCGTTAGTAGAAGACAAGGCGATGAAAATAATCCTTTCCAAGTTACCCGGTCCTCTCCGTGAAAAATATCTCGATATCTGGAATGAATACGTTGATAATTCAACTGATAGTGCCAAGTTTGTCCATAATGTGGACAAGCTCGAAATGGCCGTTCAAGCAAAAGAATATGAATTCGATGGATATTCCAAACAGTCACTACAGGTGTTCTTAAAATCTGCTAATGATTATATTGCAAAGAGTGAGCCTGACATAGTGTTTGAAATATTGCAAAAGGTAAATGATAATTCGAAATAAAATGAATAAGTAATTTTCGTAAAATTTATGGTTAGTGACAATGTTACTTTGCAAATGACCATCGCGGTTAGGCAACCTGCCAGTGTGTTCCTACCGAATTAAAATTTACGTATGCAATATTGATGAAGTGACCTAATCATGTAGATGCAAGTCCTGTTATGAGGATTATTGTGATTTGCGTTTCAGTCTTCTTCAAATCAATATCATATTACCGTTTTTATTCATAATTCAGTGTGTGAGTCAAAAACAACTGAATGATCACATGATCGCACACGAGAGCCATTCTCTTGCTTGGTAATCCAGTTCTTAAGTTTTGCTTAAAATAGATCCCTAAATCTTATTTAAGTTACAGATGAAATCGTATCACCGAATTCAAAAAATAACTCTACGTAAGGTGGTGGGCCAAACTATTCGACATTCCTTACATGTCTGGCCCACCAATTGATACGTCCGGACTTACTGCTGATGCTGCCTTAAAGTATCGCTGAGGAATTAATTTGGCCATTAAAATGGTATACGCAGTTGAGATACGTAAAATAAACTGTATTCGGCTCCAGACTTGTTTTATCCAAGGGATTGTGCTGCTCATATGAAATTTAGCTAAAAACAAATATGAAAGCAGGGTATAATATTCAACAAATGCAGTATTTTACGGCTCTTAAAATGGGCGAGAAACGAGTAAGAGTGGCTCAAGATATTTTGAACAAATATACTGGAAATGTTGCCATGCCGGCTTTAGCATTGAAGGATAATAACAATAACAACTGGGAACCCGTTGGGGAAGAGAATTATTTCGCTTCCATAAAGGCTCAAAATGGATACTTAATTGCAATATGCGATAAAAATGGCATCGCAAAATCTGTAGCGCAATGGTTTATTGAAGTTAAGAGAGACGAAATTATTAATAATATTATTAAAAATGAAAATATTCCTGAGTATAGCGGAAAATTAATACTTCCTATTTAATAGTGCACACATTAATTAGTGATAATCCTTGAAAAGAAAATACGAACAGTCTATAGAGATTAAGGGTCACCTTATCGATTCAATGATCTTGACAAGAATTTTCGACAAAATTATGGATCTAAAGGGCGATTTTAATGTTCTTGAATTTCATGTAGGGAAAAAGAAAGACGAATTAAGTTATGCAAGATTATTGATATCAGGAAATGACAAAAAACATCTTGACCAATTATTAGCATCAATCTATATCGAAGGGGCGCAACCTACGAAGATTGATGGAGTCATCCTAAAGACTGCCCCCAATGATATGGTAATGCCAATTGATTTCTACAGTACCACTAATAATGCAACACAAATCTTTCTCAACAATGAATGGATTGATGTTCAGAATATGATGATGGATAAATGTATTGTAGTTGATATCAGAAACAAGAATGCCGAATGTAGAAAAATTCGCGATATTCGTAAAGGAGATAGTATTGTAACGGGTGAAAAAGGAGTTAGGATATTACCCGAAGAGCGACCAAGGGAAGGTGTAGATATTTTTCAATTTATGAGTAGTTCGAGTTCAAGCGAAAGACCAACTCAACAAATTGCAAGAAAGATTGCAAGAGATATTTATGATACCAAAAGTACTGGTGGAAAAATAGTAGTCACGGCAGGACCAGTAGTTGTCCATTCAGGTGCCGCAGAATTTTTGGCCAAGATGATAAGGATGGGCTATATTGATGGATTACTCACAGGCAATGCATTAGCTGTACATGATATAGAAAATTCGCTATTTGGCACATCATTGGGGATGAATGTAAAAAATGGAACCTTGGCAATTCGTGGTCACAGAAATCACATGCAAGCCATAAATGAAGTTTTCAGAGCTGGATCAATAGAACAAATGGTAAAGAAAAATGTTCTAAAATCAGGAATCATGTATGAGTGTATTAAGAATAATGTACAATACGCACTCTGTGGATCAATTAGAGATGATGGTCCAATTCCAGGAGTGATTATTGATGTCATAGAGGCACAAGATAGATACAGAGAAATATTGACAGATACAAAGATGGTACTTATGTTGTCTACTATGTTACATTCAATTGCTGTAGGAAACATGATACCTGCACGAGTAAAAGTTGTTGCAGTAGATATTAGTCAAGCTGTAGTCACAAAACTGCTGGATAGAGGGACAACACAGGCAATAGGAGTCGTTAGCGACATTGGAGCATTTCTCCCCATGGTATTAAATCAATTAGAACAAATATCTAAGAAATAATATTATCATTTAACTAGCTCAATCTTAGTAGTAGGAACAAATTTTTGTTCCTTTCGTAATAGAAACTTAGTTTTCGGATTGCCTTAGTTTAATATTTATTAGACTTGCTGCTATCTTGGGATCTGCACGGCCTTTTGTGAATTTCATCACTTTGCCAAGTAAATAATTTATTGCTTCAGGATTGTTTCTCGCGTCATTGACTGCGGATGCTTCGTTATCAAAAACTGTATCAATAGCTTCCTTAAGCGTTTTTTCATCAACTATCTTAAAAGAATTTGTACTATTCAGTACTTCAGATGGTGATACTCCACTTTCAGCTATTTTGATTAAAAAATCTTTAGCTGTTAACCTACTAATCATGTTGCCTTCAATGAGTTTCACCAATTCAGCAATATGCTCCGGTTTCACCTTCATATTACTCAAATAGTCCGTACTCTCGCTATTGTTATCTATGAAACTTTTAAGATCGGTAATCAGAACGTTGGCAATCTCTACCGGGGAGAAATAGATCTTCACACAAGACTCAAAGAAATCTGCTAATTTCTTGTCGTTTATAAGAATGTTAGACGTATGTTCTGTGAGTTTGTATTTTGATACATAGCGATTGAATCTTTCGTTTGGTAGTTCTGGCATGTAACCTTTTAGAGTAGAAACAAAGTTATTACCTAATACAATAACAGGAATATCGGGTTCGGGGAAATATCGGTAATCGTGTTCTTCTTCCTTACTTCTTGCCTTAAAAGTAATTTTTTTTCTATCATCCCAATGTCGGGTTTCATATTCAATTTTGAGATTACGATTATACATACTAGTCTGTCTAGTAACTTCATAATTGATGGCTTTCTCAACTTCCTTGAATGAATTGATATTCTTAATCTCGACCTTGTTACCACCTTTCATGGACACGTTTACATCACATCTAACTGCTCCTTCCAATAATGTGTCACACACACCAATGTGCTCAAGCATCAAGCTTAATTTGTTTAAAAATACTCTGACCTCCTTTGGATCGTTAAAGTCAGGCTCAGTGACTATTTCAATCAAAGCAGCTCCAGCCCTGTTATAATCGACAAGTGCAGAATTTCTAACGTTCATACCTTCCTCAGAATAAGCAATTCTTCCAGGATCTTCCTCCAGTTGAACTCTTGTAATTCTGATTTTCTTTGAATCATCTAGTTCGAATAAACCGTCAGCTCCGATACTTGAGAAGCCATACACATTATACTGAGTTATCTGGAAATTTTTTGGTAGGTCAGGGTAAAAATAATTCTTACGATAAAACATAATTTTGTCAGGAACTTTACATCCTAAAGCAACAGATGTCATTGTAGCATACTCTATGGCTTTTTTATTAATAATCGGTAAAGTACCTGGGAGTCCACTACATATCTCACAAATATTAGTATTTGGTCTTAAATCACGATAGTTTCCATAACAAGAACAAAAGAGTTTACTCTTGAGGGCGGTTATCTGAGCATGAATTTCTAACCCGATCATTACCAAATTCATATCGATTTTGGTCTCCTCTGAATATCAATAGTGTCTTCAAGGGCTAATGAAGCATCAACAAGCTTCTGTTCTTGACATGGAGCTGCCATTATTTGTAATCCTATAGGAAGGCCGTTACTAAATCCAACTGGTATAGATATCGCAGGAATGCCTGCAAGGTTGGCTAATACAGTGTTTACATCAACAAGATACATCTTGAATGGATCATCTATTTTCTCTCCAATCTTAAATGGAAGTATCGGCATTGTTGGACCAATCAATAAATCATACTTGTTGAATAGCTTTAGCAGTTCCAATTTTAAGAGCGACCGCAACATCCTTGCCTTGAGATAATATTTACTATAATATCCAGAAGACAGAACGTATGATCCTATCAATATTCTCCTCTTTACTTCCTGACCAAAGTTTTTTCTAACATTACTAAAATAAGTATCCCATTTGTATTCCTCAATTGGGAAATCAAAGCCATATCGAATGTTGTCATATCGTGCAAGATTACTGCTAGCCTCGGCACTGGCAAGGGTATAATATGACGGCAACGCATAATCCAAATTTTTTATTGATACTTCTTCACATGAATATCCTATATCTTTGAATTTTTCAGAAGCAGAATAAACTGTTCTAGTAACGTCATGGTCACTTCCATTAATCAATTCTTTTATTATCGCGATGTTTAATTTACCTAATTTGCTTTTAATTGCAATTGGAGTCGATTGTATGCTTGTATTATCCATTATATCTTTTCCAGAGATAATGTTCATTATCATGACTGCATCTTTGACCGACCTACAAATGGGACCAATTTGTTCCAGACTATTTGCATAGGAAATTAGACCATATCTGCTCACCCTACCATAAGTAGGTTTAAGTCCGACGACAGAGCAGAAACTTGCGGGACATCTTATAGAACCTCCCGTATCTGATCCTAGAGAAACGGTACACTCTCCTGCCGCCACAGCAGCACCACTTCCTCCTGATGAGCCGCCAGGAACGTAATCTAGATTCCATGGATTGTGAGTTGAGTAAAATGAACTGTATTCTGTTGTGGAACCCATACCAAATTCATCCAAGTTCAATTTTCCCAAAATTATTGCACCATTTTCCTTGAGCTTCCGTATGACTGTCGCATCATAGGATGGCACATAATCTTCTAGTATTTTTGATGCGCACGTAGTTCTGATACCTTTTGTAGAAATATTATCCTTTATTCCGATCGTTACTCCAGCCAATGTCCCTATGTCCACCTTTTCTTTAATTTTTCTATCTATGATTTTAGCTGAAGATAAAGCTCCTTCAGAATCCACAGTAATAAACGAGCGTAACTTTGAATCTACATCTTCTATTCTTTTGATCATAGAACCTACGTACTGCTCAGCAGTAAACTGTTGGCCCTTTATTCCTTCGACAACTTCATATGCCAACAAGTCATGAAGGTGGGCCATTTTATTTCATCTTAGGTCCCCTCAAGAATCCTTCTTCCGTTAAATTCTTGATTATTGGTTGCCCATCACTCTTTTTGACAACATCATCTCTCAGCTCGTCGAAATTTATTTCATGCAAATCCATGGTAATCGATTCATCGGATGCTAGCTCTTCAAGAATATCAATGTATTCAATTGTCTTGTTCAGCTGTGGAGGAAATCTATTAATTTCATCGTCAGTTAGATCAATTTTGGATATTTCTGCGAGGTACTTTAATTCTTCGATTGAAATCATGATATTGTCATCTTTTCACAGATATATTATTTGTTAAGGTGACAACCTGTCAATATCTCTAGGAAACAATACAGCGTCTCTGATATTATCAACTCCACACATACTCATCATTAACCGTTCAAGACCAAGCCCGAAACCTGCGTGAGGAGGCATGCCGTAATCAAAAACTTTCAAATGGAAATCAAATGCATCAATGTTTAGTCCTTGTTTTTTCATTCTTTCTATCAATTCATCCTTATCATGGATTCTTGTACTCCCAGAAGACAGCTCCAGATCACCGTACATCAAATCGAAAGATTCACACTCTGTTCCAGTTGGCTTTGGTCTTACATAAAACGGTTTTATTGAAGTCGGCCAGTCAGTAATAAAGTAAAAAAGTTTCATATCTTTATCGTCCACCTTGGATAATTTTTGTTGTGAAATGTCATCACCCCATTCGATAGATTGACCGGATCTCTGCAACTTTTCTATTAAATCCGAATATGTATATCTCTTAAATGGAAATGACAAGTCGGGTAATTGTATTTTCAAATATTCAAGATGTGATTTATTTTTGTCTTTTATTTCGTTCCACAAAAAAAGGATCATTCTTTCTAAAATTTCGCTTACATCGTTATAATCAACATATGCTTTTTCTACGTCTATTGATGTTGCTTCCGATAAATGTCTGTTTGTTCGTGATGGTTCTGCCCTAAAAATTGGGCCTATTTCAAATACATTTTCAAATGCCATGGTAAGCTGCTCCTTGTAAAGCTGAGGGCTTTGAGTCAAGAATGCTTCCCTATCATAATAAAAAATAGGAAAAAGCGTAGCTCCGCCTTCGGTCGCCGTTGCAATTATTTTAGGCGTGTTAACTTCAATAAATCCTTCTTGTCTTAGAAATTCCCTACACGAGTTTAATACAGTATATCTAATGTTAAAAATCGACTGAAGGTAGGGTCTCCGTAGATCGACTGCCCTCAAGTCCAATCTAGTATCAATACCAACTCCTTTCCTACTTTGAATAACGATAGGCGAATTCTTATTGGCTAGAGATAGAATTCTAAAATCATTTGGAATCAATTCAATTCCATTGGGAGCTTTAGGTTCAGTTCTAACTTTACCTTTTATTGCAATTGCAGTATGATCTTTAATTTTTGAAATTTCAGATTCAAGAGATTCAGGATATTCACCTTTCTTCAAAATAACTTGAATACTACCAAACCTATCGTTTACTGTAAGAAATTTTATGTTACTATGTTCGCGTATCGAAGAGATCCATCCGATAATTGTTACCTCCCTGCCATTCGTAGTAGTATCGATAATCTTCGAATAATGTGTCCTTTTCCAAGTTTGGTTTGAGTTATTCAAATTGATGAACCTAGATAATTTGAACTTTAATGGACAGGTTAATTTAACTTTTTAACATTATGTCGACAAAGTATTCGATAAGACATGCATCATAAAGGTAAATTTTCGCAACACCAGTGAGAATGTCTATTGGTTATGTAAATTACAAGACCTCACAATCAATCTGCATGCAGTATGTTCAATATTATTATGTTAGAAGAGGCAGATATTCACCAAGGTAGAAAACAATAATGAGATTAAAGTAACAATCAACAACATTTGTCTTTTAGCCATCTTTGGGCGAAACCTACAAAAGCATTAATAACTTTGTCAAATAACTGTGTGAAATGGAAAAACAGTCCCTATTATCACTTTTTTCCTCAAATCCGGATAAGTATTACAAAGTTTCATTATTTGATGATAAAGGATTCAAAAGACAGAATTGCAAGTTATGCGGAAAATACTTTTGGTCTATAAAGGATAAGGAATCCTGTCCTGAACACGAAAACTATGGTTTCATAGGTGATCCACCTACGCAAAAAAGACTGGACTATGTAAATGCCTGGAAAGAATTGAGTAGTTTTTTTAAAAAAAATAATCATGAAATAATCCAGAAGTATCCTGTGGTATGTAGATGGAGAGAGGACCTTTATTTCACCATTGCCTCTATTGTGGACTTTCAGAGAGTAATGAATGGAAAAATTGTATTCGAAATCCCGAAAAATCCACTAGTGGTTCCACAAATGTGTCTTCGCTTTAACGATATTGAAAATGTAGGTCTTACGGGCAGGCATTATACTAGCTTCTGTATGATTGGTCAAACCTGTAAGGCTGATGCCGAAGGAGGATATTGGAAGGATAAATGCATAGAACTTGATCATTCTCTTCTAAAGGATGTTTTTGGCATCAAGTCAGATGAAATTACATTTGTCGAGGATGTTTGGATGGGTGCCGGAGCATTTGGTTATTCCTTAGAATACTATGTTCGGGGTTTGGAACTTGGAAACGCAGTCTTTACTGAATTTGAGGGGGATCAATACAACTATCGCACTCTTGATAACAAAATTATAGATATGGGAGCAGGACTGGAACGTCTGTCATGGATCACTTTAGGAACTCCTACAAGTTACGATGCTACATTTGGCCCAGTCATAAGAAAACTTGCGGACAAGTTCGGTATTGATATTGATTCTAAATCAGAGCTCTTGTCTCAATACTTTAGGAGATTTTCTGAGATGCATACTCACTATCAAGACGATGTAACCCTACTAAAAACAAATATTGCTAAAGAACTTGGTTTGACTTTTGAAAGACTAGAAAAAACTATCTTACCTTTTGAAACGTTGTCGATTATTGCTGATCACAGTAGAACACTAATGTTTGCAATTTCTGATGGTTGCTTGCCTTCGAATGTAGGCGGTGGCTATAATTTAAGAATAGTTTTAAGAAGAACCCTTGCATTGCTTGCGAGATTTGGCTGGAATATCGACTTGGCAGAAGTAATGGATATGCACATTGAACAGCTAGAATCAATGTACCCCGAGTTAAAGGAGCACAAAAATGATGTAAGAACCATAATACAAATCGAATCTGATAGATATACTTCTTCTAAAGAAAGAATGTATCAAATAGCTAATTCCATGATAAAATCCAAGAAGAGTCCTAGTACAGTGGATCTTATCAGAATGTATGAATCCGACGGTATTACACCGGATTTCTTACTTGAATCTGGAGTTATAGAAAGGATACCTCCAGAATTTTATGTGAAATTATCAGAATTACATACTTCACATCTATCAAAGCAAGTTCCGGATATTGAACCTGTCACTGGAATTGAACCTACAAGATTGCTGTATTATGAAAACGAGTCCATAAGGGAATTTGATGCAAGAGTTCTCAAGGTGCTCAAAGACAAATACTTGATTTTGGACAAGACTGCATTTTATCCCAGAGGTGGCGGACAGGAACCAGATTTTGGATCAATCGAGGGCATCAGAATTACAGATGTAATAAAACAAAATAATCTAGTCCTACACAAGATGCAATCCTCATCCAAAGATCTTTTTGTAGAGAACAAAGTAGTTCATGGGATTATTGATAATACAAGGAGACGATCTATAACGAAGAACCATAGTGCAACGCATATATTAAATTCTGCCGCAAGGAACAGTCTCGGCTCATGGGTGTGGCAGAATTCTGCTTTTAAAGACGAACATTATGCAAGATTGGATATTACTCATCATTCTGGTCTGACAAAAGAACAAATCAAGCAGATAGAAAAAACTGCTAATGAAGTAGTCCAGAAAAATTTACCAATCATTATCAATATTCATGAAAGATCCGATGCCGAGGCGCGATATACCTTCAGAATATATCAAGGAGGTGCAGTTCCATCAAACAATGTAAGAATAGTAAACATAGACGGGTGGGATGTCGAAGCATGTGGTGGAACCCATGTTAATAAGACAGGTGAAATAGGCTTGATAAAAATTCTTAAGACAGAGAGAATTCAAGATGGTGTAGTAAGACTTGAATTTGTTTCCGGAAATAATGCCCTGCAATACATCCAATCTCAGGATTCTCAGCTACATCATATCGCCCAATCATTGGGCTCAAGTAGAGAGAAAGTAGGCGAGTCATTTGGTAAGATGGTAGCGGAAAATGAATTAATGAAGAGAAAATTAAGAGCGCTTGTTAACAACTTTTCAGACAACATGGCTTCAACCGTTGCCCAGAAAGCGACCAAGATTGGAGTTGGAATAAAAATTTATGGCACTTATGATGATCAGATAGGTGATGATTATTATATTGCTTTAGGAGAAAAAAGTACCTCCGTTGATCCTTTTTTAGTGTTTGTTGCACTTGTGCAAGATCAAGATAGGATCAGAGTCATTGTTTTTGCGGGTGAGGAATCGAGAAAAATCCTTAAGGCATCAAGAATTGCTAAGGAAATTTCCCTAAAACTCGGCGGTACTGGAGGAGGGGGTACGGATAAATTTGCTCAAGGGGGAGGAAGGGACAAGAACAAAGTACAGGATTGCTTGAAAAATCTTGAGAGTTTGATAACTAGTATCTTAGAGACTAGTGAAAAAAATGGTTGAAATTTCCACTGAGAAAACGCCGAATTTAGAGTTCAACTGGAAGACAGTTGAAGAAAAATGGAGAAAGAGATGGACTGACCAGAAAATATTTGAATCTGAATGCGATTCGAACAAGAAAAAGTATTTCTTAACTGTAGCATACCCTTACCCTAATTCACCACAGCATGTAGGACATGGAAGAACGTATACTTTGGCTGATGTCCATGCGAGATACAAGCGTATGAAAAACTATAATGTCTTATTTCCTATGGGTTTCCACTATACAGGAACGCCGATTGTATCAATGTCTCAGAGAATCAAATCCAGCGATTCAGAATTAATTGAAACCTTTCGACAAATATACAAGATCCCAGATGAAATAATAGCAAGCTTTAAAGAACCTAAAAAAATTGCCAGCTATTTCCATGAAGAAATTAAACAGGGTATGAAAGAGATTGGATATTCGATTGATTGGAGGCGTGAATTTACTACAATAGACAAGGGTTATTCGAAACTCATATCATGGCAATTTAGAAATCTCAGGAAGAATGGTTTAATTGTACAAGGATCTCATCCAGTTGGATGGTGCCCTCAAGATCAAGGCCCTGTAAGTCAGCATGATACTGTAGGAGATATCGAACCTGAGCTTATTGAATATGATCTTGTTAAATTTAAATTTGAAGATTATATTATTCCAACAGCGACATTAAGACCAGAAACTGTTTTTGGCGTTACAAACTTGTGGGTGAATCCTGACATTCAATATGTAATTGCATTGATAAACAATGAAAAATGGATAATTACAAAAGAGGCTTCAAGTAAGTTGGAATATCTAAACTTAAGCGTTTCTGTAGTATCAGAAATAAAGGGATCCGAGTTAGTAGGAAAATTTGTACTCGATCAATTAAGGAATGCACACGTACCTGTGTTTCCAGCATCATTCGTGGACCCAAATAATGGGACTGGAATTGTCATGTCTGTTCCGGCACACGCGCCATATGACTACCAGGCAATGATTGATTTAAGGAAGGATGATGATACGTTAAAAAAATATGGTATCAATGTGGATATTAAGCCTATAAATATAATACAGACTGATAAGTTCCCTTCAAATAATTCATCTCCTGCAGAACGGATACTTGCCCAGTATTCGATAAGTAACCAGAACGATCCAAAACTAGAAGAAGCAACAAACAAACTTTATTCCGAAGAATTTCATGCTGGCAAGGTTTTGCCCGGCATAGACATAATTGGTAATTTAAGCGTATTAAAAGCTCGAGAAATAATAAGGGAAAAAATCATCAACGAAGAAATTGGAACTACCATGTACGAATTAAAAAATGTGGTAAAATGTAGGTGCGGAACACCTTGCGTAGTTAAGTTACTAACAAACCAATGGTTTATCAACTACGGCGACAAAAATTGGAAAAAATTGGCGTACGAATTAGTCGATAATATGGAAATTTTACCCGAGGAAATAAGACAGGAATTTAAAAATGTCATTGATTGGTTAAAGGAAAGAGCTTGTGCCAGAAAAAGTGGGCTTGGAACTAGACTTCCATGGGACAATGAATGGACTATTGAAAGTCTTTCAGATTCAGTTATTTATATGGCCTATTATCCCTTGTCGAAGTATATTAGCAATGATGCTAATTTACAAAAGAGCACAGACAAGGTTCTGGCGGATGATTTGAACGATGCCTTTTTTGATTATGTTTTCTTAGGTAAGAATGATATTAATGTTGTTGCTAGAGATTCAAAAATATCCACAGAATTGCTAGAAAGAATAAAAAACGAATTTCTGTATTTTTATCCGGTTGATTCCAGGCATTCTGGAAGGGACTTGATACCAAATCATTTAACGTTCTTTATCTTTAACCATACAGCAATTTTTCCCAAAGACAAGTGGCCTAAACAAATTGTTGTGAACGGATCGGTACTAATGGAAGGTAAGAAAATGTCCAAATCTCTTGGGAATATTATTCCACTTCGCCAGGCAATAGAAGAATATGGAGCAGATCCAATTCGACTTACAATGCTGGCATCGTCAGAGATATTGCAAGATTCTGATTTTTCCTTTGACTTAGTAAAAGGCATTAGGTCCAAATTAAATGATATTTACAGAACAGTGATTGCACACAAAAATATTTTTACTTTAGCTCGGAACAGTTTGGATCATGATGAACTTGAGGATGATTGGATATCAAGTAGAATACAGCGTATTGTATTAGAAACCACTTCAGCTATCGAAAAATTTAGAATTAGAGAGGCTTTGCATAACATATTATATTCAATGGACAATGATCTACAATGGTACCAAAAAAGAAAACTTGCGAAGAAAAAGTCAGTATGTAATAACTTCTTGAAGGAGTTTCTAATAACAAGGATAAAACTATTAGCCCCATTTGCACCTTTTTTCACTGAAGAAGTTTGGGAAATAATTGGGAATAAGCCTTTTGTCAGTTTTGAAAGTTGGCCGGAAGTTAATGACTCGAAAATCTCTCTTACTTCTGAGGATAATGAAAAACTAATTCAGGATATGATTTTTGATATACAAAAAATAACAAAGGTGACTAAAATTGTCCCACAAAAGATAATGATTTATACTGCTTCAACTACCAAAAATGAATTATATAAGAAATTATTGGATCGGATTCAGAAAGAATCAACTGCTAATTTTGGAGTCATCATGAAGGAACTAGTAAATGATGATGAAATAAAGGATTTTGTAAAGCGTAGTCCTGACTTGGTGAGGAAAATGATAGAAGATATACTTTCCGAGTCACTAGATGTTAGAGGGAGAAGAATAAAAATAGATTCTTTTAGTGAAATGATACCACTGCAAGATGGTATGTCTTTATTACGTAATGAGATTGGAAACGATAAACTCGAAGTAAGAATATACTCAGAAGATGATAGCGACAAATACGATCCAAAACAAAAATCAAGGTTTTCAAGGCCCTATAAACCAGCCATATACATCGAATAATCTAATGTTATGTCATGGGATGCAATCATAGGTCAGAATCATGAATTAACTATTATCGCAATGCATAATAGTATTTATGCAATATTTTTGTTCTCAGCCATAAAATTAAATTTAGAACTTTTTGAATAGTCAATTGTTGTCAGCTAACTACACATTAGTATGTTCTACCAGTGATCTTGCGAGTAGTACAATTTCACGATGTTTAATTGATAAATATGGGTTCACAAAAGAGGATGATGGCTCCTTTATTGCAATTAACTATCCAAACATAGCATTACATATATCCGAAAATAATTTGCTTTATCTTGAGAATCTTGATTACAAATATCCGAACACATCTTGTTTTATTTTCTTGTCCCAACATAAATCACAAGCCAACATTCCAGCGCTTACGTGTCACTCTACAGGAAATTTTGGCAAGAATGTTTTCGGTGGCAAAGAAAAAGAACTAGGAATATCTTATCCTTGGATTCAAAAACAATATCTGATTGAATTGAATAATCAAAAGGATAATGTCCCCTTTTATGACATTATTATTGAATCAACCCACCATGGTCCCACATCATTAGAAAAGCCAATTTTGTTCATTGAAATAGGTTCAACTGAAAAACAATGGACGGATGAAAATGCAGCAAATACGGTGTGCAGTTCCTTGTTCAAAGTAATTACAAAAGAGCATGGAGTCTGCAATAAGGTAGCTATAGCAATAGGTGGCACTCATTATCCAACAAAATTTAATAAATTATTGCTAGAATCAGAATATGGTTTAGGAGCAATCGCTGCAAAACACGATTTACCATATGTGGATAATTTTCTATTAGAACAAATGATACATAGGAATATTGAAGAGGTGACCTATGCCCTGGTAGATGTAAAAGGGCTAGGGAAGGAAAAATCCAGAGTACTGACTTTACTAGAGAAATGCGGGATTGAAGTTGTAAAAATTTAGGACAGCGATCACCTCAATAGTTTTTTATGACTGTATAGGATAGGTAAAGTATGACTTACAAAAGTGGAAGTAAGAGGTACAAGAAAACAGGAAGGGAACCTATTGAAAGTCAATCTGTCTATGGCCTTGTATCTAGTATTCCTGCCGGTAAAGTCGCAACATACGGACAATTGGCAACGTCGCTCGGAAATTCTCGAGCTGCACGGGGTATTGGAAAAATTCTGAATAAGAATCCACGCCCTATCGTGGTACCCTGTCATCGCGTAGTCTGTTCTGACGGACACGTTGGAGGCTACATGTACGGCAAAGAACGAAAAATTTCACTACTGCTAAGTGAAGGAGTTCCTATCGTTAATGGGCAAATAAAAGATTTTGAAAGATATAGATTCTCAAATTAGCATTACTTGTGTTTTGCTTGTTTGGCAAGATCTCTCAAGTGTGATAGAGACCTGACATTTCCCCCTCTAATTTTCTTATATAACGCCCAAAATGTTTCTCTGTTTATCTCGTTTCTGGCTTTAAGTATTTTTAAATGTCGTCTCATAGCCTTGGTTTTCTTAACATAAACTTCCTTCTTACCGACTCTTGCAGTTTTCTTCCCCTTCTTAGATCCAGCAGAAGTACCATGTTTTCTGCGAGTTTTTAGTTTCTTTTCCGCTCTTGACCTAGAAATTCCTTTAACCTTTACTGTCCATATAGTGCCATTCTTAATTAAAGAACGCATATCTTCTCGTGTAATTGCGTCGGCTATATCGTCAAGTTTGTCAGGTTCAAATCTTACCCTGTTTGAACCTACCCCTAGAACTCTTGCTATCAACTCTCTTTTTTTTCTTAAATTTACAACCATTATGATTTAGACACTTTTTTTCCTATGCTTTTGCCCTTTCCTTCTTTTTTGGGCTTTGCTCCAGCTTTCTCTACCTTTTCAACTTCTTTTTTGGGCTTTGCTCCAGCTTTCTCTACCTTTTCAACTTCTTTTTTGGGCTTTGCTCCAGCTTTCTCTACCTTTTCAACTTCTTTTTTGGGCTTTTCAGCTTTCTCTACCTTTTCAACTTCTTTTTTGGGCTTTTCAGCTTTCTCTACCTTTTCAACTTCTTTTTTGGGCTTTTCAGCTTTCTCTACCTTTTCAATTTTGCCTGGATTTAAAACCTTGATTTTCAATTTTGTGGCTTCGTTTAAGATATCCAATCTTTTCTTGTACCCAACCCCATGAGCAATTCTAATTGCATCTATTTTGGGATCAATTCTTGTTAAATCGTTCGTATTAAAAATTAAGATATCATTATAACCAGATGGATGTAGGCCCCTTGATTTTCTTGGTCCTTTATATCCTACCTTAACCAATGCGGGAACCCCAGATACCTGTTTCCTCATTTTATTGTCTTTTCCTTTTGGTTTTCGCCAATTAGTTGCAAGTTTTTTATACCTCCAGCTTTCTTGTCTCACAAAATCTGGCCTCTTGTCCGCTATTTTTTTTCTGAGTTGCAGGAGTTCTTTATTAATAACCATGAAACTATTGTCAAGACCCTATTTTTTAAATAAAAATGTTTCTAGATACTAATGGCTTTGCTTGTGACGTGCTTTATCAAACTTTTGTGTTAAAACTATTGTACTATATTTATGAATCCGTACTTTTCCCGAGTTGTCCTCTGGATTGACATATTGTATTCGAATATTCTCTTTGAATATTCTTGGAGTATCTCCATCATGGGTTGCGATGTATTTGCCGTGTAGAACCCGGGGCAATCGCCGGTTAGTTGGTAGGATGCATGGACTACAGGTTTGCCGTTATTAGATTCCATCCATGAAGAAAATGGATAAAGCCAGCAAACACCGGGTTTGTCAGGATGTATTACACAACTTCCACATTCATCTAAAAATCTGCATGGCAAAGGTTTACCGTCCTGGTCTTCAGTTTCATTTTCCTTTCTTTTTAGCGAAATCATACTGATAGTCGTAATTACATTATTCATGGTAGAAGATTCATTCCAACTGGAAACTGTTGTTTCTTTCTTGATAAATTCAGATTCTGCTTCGTATCCCATTTTGTTAGAAATCAGTGAGATGTCATCTCTCGTTAAGGGTAATCTTCCTTGTTTCTCACAACAGTTGTGGCAATCTGGCCATAAACACTTCCAAAGAACGTAAGTTTCATCTCTGGCCAGAAATGGGATATGAAAAACCACACCATTAACAACCAATTGAAAATCAGATACGTCGTCGCGTTTTCCAAGATGTAGATCATAAATTGACTTCTCTATTTTCCATTTGTTGGCCAAATTATCCAAGGATTGTTTTACTTGTAATTCCCTCAAGATCAAATATGACATAGAGGGACCCAAGTTTAAATGTGCCTAAGAAACAAATCTCCCTTGAACCATGCAGCATGCCCAATTTCGAAGAACCCAATACCCCAAAAAAAGTACCAGTAAGTAAGGGCAAACATGCGTCTTCGACCCAAAACAGAAGGATGGTGTGGGAAAATATTATTTGGCCGCTAATCTTGGATGTGAATCGTTCCTATTTCACACTAAAAGAATATCACTCAAGGAGAGACAAATTTTGTGACAATAAGAAGATACAGTCGTCAAAAGTAGCCGGTGGTTTTGTGTCATTGTTGGTTAAAGGTATTCTGATAAGACAAAAAACTATCTATTCAATACACTATAGACTAATACCATATATGAGAAAAAAAGCTAATCTTGAATATGGTCATGCAATAAGAGAGGTAAGTACCAAGCGCTAAAATTCCAAATTGAGCAATGAAACTATGAGTATTTAATTGAAATATTTATCTATACTTTATGGTTTGCAATCTTCCATTATCGGCTGTAACAATTATTTTTTGAAAGTCTAGATCTTCCTTCTCGGGAGTAACGAATATTGAGCTAAATGGTGCCATGGAATTGTAAATCTGTTTTCTATTTGTATCATTGTCAAACACCACTGTTACATTATGAATTTCTTGTGGGTTGTTATTGTTTATTTTTATACTTATGGTAGTCAAAGCCTCACCACTTTCCATTATTTCTACGGTTAAACCTGCTCTTGGAATAAAAACGAGTAATACAACAATAGCTACAATTGCAAACCCGCCATAAATAGCGTATCTAGCAATTCTTATCCAATCCCGTGATTTCTTATGTTTGCCTTCATAATGCCAATCATCATCCCATCTTCCCAATTTTTTTCTAATATGTACTAATTGAAATTACTATAAACATTTTTTTGGTGCAAAATTGCCTCTACAAACAATAAAAGAAATTTGGCCATATTACTTGTTGAACTTTCTATAGAATGCTATTACGTAGCCACAATCCCTGCATTTGTATTCACCTTTTTCTACCAGTATCACTCCCTGGCCTAATTCCTCATTAGGGGCCTCATATTTTATAATTGGAGACCCACTGAATTCCTTCCCGCATGAATTGCAGTAATACTTCATGAACCTATCTTCACTCAATCTTCCGACATTGGCTAGAAATATTTGTGGAACTCCCAAATTAGCCCTGATTTCCTCATCTTCGGTAATTTTAGCAAAGGCATATCCGCCGGAGCCCAACAGTTTCTTCTCCTCAAGATCTTCATTTTCGCCCATGTGTCTAGTATAATTAAATCCATAATTTTAACAGTGCATGGTTCCATCTTAGATCAAGTTTAGCATTAGTAAAGTTAATGAAAATAATTTAATTCTAATAGATTAGAAATGGCTTCCAATTCTGATTCGAGTCTTTTAACAGACAGGGTTGAATTCAAATTATTCGCTGCCCAAAATCATCTGAATAAGTTACAAGAAATCAAGATAGATCAGCGAAACGTGGATAAAGTTGATCCGAGAGTGCCTTTGGAATTGGAGATTGATTGTTTTCTTTCCCAAATTTTAGGAGCAGTAGATTGCCTATTAATTTTAATTAACACGAGATTGGATTTGGGAATTTCAATAGAAAAAGTTGATCTGGCTACAATTCAAAGCGCATTGAATGCGGGAACAAAAAACATAGGTTTGCTAACAGAATTACGTGAAGCGTTAGAGCACAATAGTTGGCTTTGGATATTAAGGGAATTTAGAAATCAAACCATGCAAAGACCATCCAAGGAAGTCCAAGATTTTTTGCTCGAGGACAGTGCGACCTCAACATCGTTAAAAAATCAAAACATATCTACAGGTAACTATGATGAGTATATCAACAAAAATCTCGTAGCATATTTTGAGAGGAGTCTGGGTAGAGTTAGGGAGCTAATTGACATCATAAGAATGAAAGATTCTCTACTAAAGTAGATATCGATAAATA
>JAHEZK010000057.1 GCA_023251115.1 Nitrosomicrobium frigidum (SeqCode)
ATTATCTTCATTGTTATTGTTATTCGTAGTAGTAACATTACTGTCATTATCGTTGTCATTATCGTTCTTCTTTTATATATCTGCACTTTCTCTTTCCTTTACTTTCGATACAGCCCATCCATTTACTATCATACCAAAGTTTTGTATTTTTGCGTCTATGTTTTTTTCACCTTCTGCTATTCCTTTTTCTAGAGCTGCTTTGATAGTATCATTTTTAGTATCAAATGGTGTCATACCAGGTCCTATATCTATACTTGCAAATTTGGCCAACACTTCGGAGTCAGCTACAGGTGGTTGATTGTCAGCCATATCTTTGCTTCCGTCATCTAGCTTAAAAAGAGGAAATCTATGAGATCTAAAGCTTAACTGTTTGTGGATATGTTCCTCGTTGACAAATATTTTGGCCCCTTCGCTAATTCTTATAGCAAAAACTCGACTCAAATAGTCCTTGAGTCTAGATTCTTGGATAGCTGTTTTCTATGCATGTTTGATAACAACTTTTAGTCCATGATGCGAGAATGCCTAATGGATTAAATAAGGGAACAACATTTGATTTCGGTATTCTTATGGCAAATACAATTTCAATTACTAAGCCTCTAGTTCTACTGGTTTCACTTGTATTGGTTGCATCTATGATTACAAGTACATCCCTATCAGGGGGATATGCAGCAGCGCAAAGTAATTCCACTTCTAATATGTCTTCAGCATTAGTAACTAACGCCTCTTCGTTAGTAAAAACACAAGGTGAATCTCCATACAAGTTCGAGCGCGGTTACCCGGCCCCCGGCACAGCCGACCGCGCCTACAACGACACCGACCTGGGTCGCGCCATAGAGGCTTACAAGTTCTTCTATCCAACTATTTCACTCGAGTCGCTCCTTCAGGACATATCTGCTAGCCTTAAACCTAACCAAAGCGCTGCCAAGTTTGCCGCGGGCCCACGACATCAACTGCTGACCGCCAACGGCGACACACCCTATGGAGCTGGAGCACTGGACCTAAAGGCCAGTGGCCCCACGGTAATTGAAATGCCCCCAGGCACTTTCATTGGTTTTGTCGACGATCACAATTTCCGCTGGATAGTTGACTTGGGCGTTAACGGCCCGGACAAGGGGCAGGGCGGCAAATATTTGATTCTTCCACCTGATTATAATGGCAGTGTCCCTGCCGGCTACTATACGGGTAGGAGCGACACTTGGAAGGCGGCTTTGATACTTCGCTCATTATCCACCGACGGTAATACCACCAAGGAGCTTGATGCACTCGACGGGATCAAGGTATACCCACTTGCCATGGCCGGGGAGCCTTTCACATTCCAGTTCATTGACCTGACAAACCAACCTATCCATAGTAAGTTACTGGAGAGGGAGGATAATCTCAATTACTGGAAGGAATTGAAAGCTGTGCTCGACTCCGAGACGACTCCTGCGCAGTTCCGTTCCATGTATGGTATGCTGCAGTCACTGGGCATCGAGAAGGGAAAGCCCTTCAACCCTGATGCCCGCATGACTAGCATCTTAGAGGAGGCTGCAAAGACAGCCCTCGCTGAGATGAGGGTCAATGCCTACGCTAACCGCGAGCCTGTGCGCATTGTGTGGCAAGATCGCAACTGGGAGTGGCTTCCATTGCGACAATATAACACTACTACAAAGGACCTTGGAGTAGCGGCATTTCAAGACCTGCAGGCCACGGACCACTTTTATTTCCCAGCTATTGGGGCCTCAGCTTCCATTGGTAAGCGAGAAGCCGGGAACGGTTCGCTCTATTACGTTGGCCTCCGTGACAGTACTAGTGCGTTCCTAGATGGCGGTAAGACTTACAAGCTGACCGTTCCTACGCCGGTGCCAGGCAATCTCTTCTGGTCGACAACCGTCTATGATGTGGACACACGTTCGATGATAGCGACAGATCAGGACAAAGCCGTGTTGAGCTCGCTCTTCACAAAGTTCCAGCCAAACCCCGACGGCACGATTGACCTTTACTTGGGCCCCAAGGCTCCGGCGGGCAAGGAAGACCAATGGATCAAGACCATTCCAGGCAAAGGTTGGTTTGTCTACTTCCGTATCTATGGTCCAGAAGCTGCGGCTCTAGATGGAACATGGAAGCTCAATAATATCGTGGAAGTGAAATAAGCTCAGCCATTATCCCCTAATACCCACACTAACACCTAGATATCTACATACCGCATGAGTCCTGGAATAGGAAAGGAATCAAATTGACTGCCATCTCTATGTATGCAATTCAGTTTTCGCTTTGCGAGAGTATGCTGCGGCGTTAACTGAATGAGAACCGGTAGGGATAAACTTCAATGCGTTATGGAAAGAATGTCTGGTACTTTAGGCGAGAGTGATGTCCCTTGACTAGAATTAGCATTTGGTACCACTCTACAGTTTGATGGTAACCTCCTGTCCATTGTGTGCTTTAACAGTTTTTCAAGATGTTAAAAACATTAGGTTGAATGTAATCAGTACAAATAAGCCGATTATGCCATCAGATTTATTCTATTTACATTATCTCGTTATTCCTGCCGTCTTGAATCCTTAATAATTTAATCAATACAGCTCAGTGCAGTGATAAGGCGGCATAAATTTCAACATTTTGTGAATAATTAAATTAGGCTACAGAACTAATATTAGGGTTTACCTTTTGTAAACAACATTTTGAGTGCTAGACGTGTAGAATCGAAATTGTCAAAGAAGTTACCTGATGCATCATCTTTATCGAGGTTACCGTTTTCAAGAAACTTGGACATCCTCGTTTGTGGTACGAGGTCTTTATTTTTGTTTGAAGTCGAGAACCATGTTTTTGATACCACCTGTTGAAACCTATCTGGCAATTATCTATCTCATTTGCATAAATAAGTTTATGATTATGTTTGTATTTATGCATCTTTAAATTTGTTTGAGTCTATCATAGAATAGTTTTATATGATCCTCTATGATCTGTTCCGAAATAATCGATCTAACTATGTAGACATAATCTCGTATTATTTGCTTATAGAACTTTCTTATCTCTTCTATGGTCGGTGCGCGATCATCTGCGAATCTTCTTATCTTTGGTAATCCTCGTGTTATTTTTTTCCATGTTATGGGAATATCAGACATTTCGCAGAATAACTTGATTGACTTTACAAAATTCCTGAGTGGCTCCAGTTATTTCCTCTTTTTCAACCCTTTCTTTTTGAAACTGTAAAAACCTAATGATGCAATTAAAGGCCTACTTGGAATCTTTTATACCATTAATGGCAAATTGATTACACCTAGTTTCTATCAATGCAATTGAAACAAATTAAAGAAATCAAAAAGCGTCGAGTTTCTAAGATACTCTGAGATAGTAGTAAAGATTTAAATTTAAATTGATATTCAGTAAATCTCAATTTGTAAAATGACTCGTATTGGTGACGCTTATCGATGGCTCTATAGTAAATTTATTTCTCGTCCTACAAATTTTAGTTGGGTTATAAACAATCAGCTTGCAGGAAGTGGATTACCACTCTCTAATGATCAATTTATGTGGTTAGTAAATCATGGTATTGGTACAGTTGTGACGGTAAGAGAAATTCCATTACCTTTACAATGGTTAACAGTTACCGATTCTAAGAATAGCTCCCCTGATAGCAGAAATATCAAAAAAATAAATTATTTGCATCTAAGAGTTGAAGACTATCATTCCCCTTCGATTGACGAGATTGATTCAACCGTCAAATTTATCGAAAATGAAATTGAAGTAGAAAAAAGAGCAGTCTTAGTTCATTGTGCAGGTGGAAAAGGAAGGACGGGGACCATTCTAGGTGCATATCTATTAAAAAAAGAAAATATTTCTGCAAAAGAAGCTATAAATAGAATTAGGAAACTAAGACCAGGATCTATTCAAACAGATTCACAGGAAAAGTCTATCCATGAATATGAGAAGTATCTAAAAGACAAATCAGTGAACCAGATTTGAGAATCGCTAATAATGCTATTAATAACATGCTGATATGATTATGATACCATTTTTTTGATGCCAGTTTAGATATTACATATTATGGATTTTGAAAAGATACAAAAGTGGGTAGATCAAGCAAATATCGCTCGTAACCAGATTTGAAATGGGTCTTGAAGATTACTCATAAATAGATCCCAAACGCATACTATCAAATTGTATCGACAAGGCTACATCGCAAATCTTTGTACATTATAGTTAATTAAGATTATAGTATAGTTATATAAATAACCTGTGAAATACATGCTAAATAAATGATACTTTTTAAATCACATTAGTAGTAACAATTGGAATTAGTCAATTTGAACATCGATATGATTATAGATCGCGAGCAGTAACGATGGTAGTGAGATCATTCAATCGAGGGTAAATAAAATCTAAAAAAATTGGAGTCTTCCAAAACATATATTTTCATAACGTTTTAAATTAAATAACTAAAGTTCCTATTCACCATTTTTCCACATCATCTTCCTCATTTCGTTGCCAACTATTTCCAGTTGATTTTTTTCCAATTGATCCATGAATCTAACAAATGAATTCTTTCCATCCTTTTTGTAAATATTTACCCATTCATTAGCAAATTCACCTGATTGAATGTCCTTGAGAACTTGTTTCATATTTTCTTTTACATCCTTGTTTATTATTCTTGGTCCTCTAGTTAGACCACCATATCTAGCAGTTTCACTAACCCTATTGTACATTCCAGTTATTCCATATTTATATATCAAGTCTACAATTAATTTTAGCTCATGTAAACATTCATAATAAGCTACTTCTGGTTGGTAACCTGCCTCAACTAGGGTTTCAAATGCAGTGAGTACGAGAGAGTGGGCGCCTCCGCATAAGTCAACTTGTTCTCCAAACCAATCTGTTTCAACTTCCTCTTTAAATGTAGTTTCTATGACTCCGGGTCTAGTGCTCCCGATGGCTTTAGCCATTGCTAGAACCTTATTTAGCGCATCTCCAGAATAATCTTGATAGACGGCAACAAGCGAAGGAGTTCCAAAACCTTCCTGATATAATTCACGTACTCTTTGTCCAGGTCCTTTAGGAGCAACCATTACAACATCAATATTTTTAGGAGGAACAATCCATTTCCAATGAATAGCAGCGCCATGAGAAAAATTTAGCGTTTTTCCTTCGGACAGCTCTGGCTCTATTTCGGTCTTATATATATTAGCCTGCTCCATGTCTGGCGCTAAAACATGAATAATATCAGCTAATTCTGAGGCCTCTTTTACTTCTTTAACAACATGTCCATCACTTTCAGCAACCTTCCATGATTTTCCCTCCTTGTATAATCCGACAATTACATTCAATCCAGAATCTTTCATATTATTTGCTTGAGCTCTTCCTTGAATACCGTATCCTATTACAGCAATTGTTTTATTTCTAAGTATATCTAAAGAAACATCAGTGTCAAACCATTTTTTTGCAGTCATACCTAGTGATATTCTGGATGGATATATATGCTATTTAATTCGATGTAACTTGCTTATATTCGCAAACTAGTATCAAATCTCAATCCAAAGGAAGCATTTCTTGCATTCTAGGATCAAGACACCAGACTTTTTATATATAATTGAAAATTTTTTGGTTCCGCAATTCTTACATATGGGACAGGCTCTTAATGGCTTTGTCATTGATTATCGTAAAACAATTTTTTGGCTCCGCTAATTATTTTATATCAGGATATTGCTTAATCTCTCCAGATCCATTTCCCTGGGTTTCAAACAAAACTTTAATTCTATGTATTCCATCGACTTCTGAAATTATCCGATATACTGCATTTGGTACAAAATCTTTCCACTCTTTATTCATCACAATGTTCATCCTAATATTAGTCCCGTTACAATTATTTTCGTCGTAAAATGCAGGAGTGCGAATATCAAAAATTTCAGAACTATGAGATAAAAGTTCCAGAACGAATTTGTTACCTGTGTAAATGGAGTCAAACTTTGGTAACATGGATTTGAGATATTGAACCCAAATTGAATTATTTTCTAAATTTAAAATTGGGACAATGTACACCCTTTTGAGGTCAATTTTTGCCCCCAACAAAGACTGATGAATAAAGTACACTCTCTCACCTGCAGTGAACGGATTTGAGAACGTAAAATTAAACTGAGAACTTCCTACGGCAATAATCAATTCATTACAGTCTTTCAAAATTTGTTTGGCAAGTTTTAGATGGCCATTGTGGAATGGCTGAAATCTTCCAATCATAAGTCCGGATTTGGTCAATTTTATCTATTATTTAGTTTATTTACCTGCTCTTTTATTTTAACTTCATCTATTTTCTTGAACAGTGGTTGAATATTCCCCAATATATGACCCGCCTTTAATGTGATTGCTCCGATTGCATTCCACTTCTGTTCGTGAACGTTACCTTCCAAAGAAATTTGTTGCCAAATTTTCTCTGCCGAAAATGGTATAAACGGCTCAAGTAAAATAGATAATGATCGCACGGCGTTAATAGATACAAAAAGTGAAGTCGCTGACTGTTTGGGATTCTTCCATGGTTCCTTCTTTTGAAAATATTGATTCAATATAGACGAAAAGTTGAGAATACATTTTAATGCTTTGTCGATTTCATTCCTTAGAATAAAGTCAGCTACTTTGTTACCAATATTTTTTATTTCTTCCAAGACTTTCTTGTCATTATCATCATACTCATTTGGGTGGGGTATGGTGTTATCAAAATATTTTTTAATAAAAGTCAATGTTCGGTTAACAAAATTGCCAATATTGGCTATCAATTCATTATTTATCTTTTTTTCAAAATCATTCCAGTCAAAATTGATATCATCTTGAGAATAACTGCAGATTGAAGCAATGTAGAATCTTAAATAATCAGCCTCAAATTGATTTACAAATTCCCTCAGTCCAATATACCAGTTCCTACTTTTTGAGATCTTATTGTTCTGAAGCATGAGGTGTCCACGCGTGGGTATGAGATCCGGCAATTTGTATTCCTGATCTATTCCTAATCTAATTGCTGGTAAAAAGAGATAGTGATGATAAACAATATCTTTTCCAATAAAGTGATATATTTTAGATTTATTCCATTTCGCTCTTGCAACATCTACGTTACTCAATAATTCAATGAATGAAGAAATATAGCATAAATGGTTATCGAACCACCCATAGAACACCTTGTCCATTTTATCATTACCTGCGATAGGAATGTTGATACCCCAAGTAATATCTCTAGTTATATCCCAATCTTGGAGTCCCTCAACAATCCAGTTAAGCACGTACTTTTTGACATCTTGTTGGAGAAATTTATTTTCACTTAACCATTTTTCAAGAAAAACGTCAAAATTAGAGAGCTTGAAGAAATAATGATTACTGTTTTTC
>JAHEZK010000134.1 GCA_023251115.1 Nitrosomicrobium frigidum (SeqCode)
TGAGCTTGAAAATTCAGATTTTGTAAAAAATGACAAAAATAGATGTTTTCATTGTAGAACTGAATTATCAGAGCACCTAAAAAAAATCGCCATAAAAGAAAATATCAACATTATAGTGGACGGCACACATATGGACGATTTGGGCGAATATAGACCAGGAATAAAAGCTCTTAAAGAAAATGGAATAAAAAGTCCCCTAATTGAAGTTGGATTCACAAAGGAAGAGATAAGAAAAGAAGCAAGAAGAGCTGGGCTTTCTGTTTATGACAGGCCATCCAACTCATGCCTTGCATCCCGCATTCCTTGGGGACAAAGGATAACCGTAGAAAGGCTTGCAAGGATTGAGAGTTGTGAGATTATGATAAAGCAGTTATTTGGGATAGTACAAGTCCGTGTACGTGATCTGGGTGAGGTAGCCAAAATTGAGGTTGGTCCTAATGAAATAAAATTACTTTCTGACAAGACTAAGCTAGCTATTCTTGATTCACACCTGAAAAGAAATGGATTTGAATCTATGATCGTAGATCCGGACGGCTATAAACCAGGTAAGCTCAATGTGATTACGGATTGATATATCTAGACAATGCAGCGTCTACTCCTGTTCACTCTAAGGTATTAGAGGAGATGATTCCATACTTTGAAGAGCGATTTGGAAATCCTTCTTCTATTCACAAATATGGCAGACAGGCAAGCTTAGCTATTCAGAATGCAAAAAAAAGAATTGCCAGTTTGATAAATGCAGATTATCAGGAGGTTCTTATTACCTCTGGAGGTACCGAATCAAATAACACTGCCCTTCTTGGTGTTGCACGTAAAAAAAATGCAAAGCATATAATCACGTCATCGATTGAACATGATGCAATATTAGAGCCATGTAAACAGCTTCAAAGGGAAGGGTTCGAAGTCACATATCTTCCAGTAGATAGACATGGTCTCGTCAATCCTGCAGACATTGAAAAAGAAATTTCTCATGACACTTGTCTTGTAACAATAATGTTTGCTAATAACGAAGTTGGTACAATACAACCAATTGAAGAAATCGGGAAAATAACTCGCGAAAAAAATGTTCTTTTTCATACAGATGCAGTTCAAGCAGTGGGAAAAATACCGATAGATGTCAAAAACCTAAAAGTTGATTTGTTATCAATGTCGTCTCACAAGATTAACGGTCCAAAAGGCGTAGGCGCATTATACATAAGGAAGGGGGTTGAGGTGAATCCTTTGTTACTTGGAGGAGGACAAGAAAACGGCCTTAGATCAGGAACAGAAAATGTAGCAAGTGTAGCTGGGTTTGGAAAGGCATGTGAACTCGCAGAAGAAAACATGGGAAAAAATATTGAGCGTTTTAGAAAGCTTGGAAAACAACTTATTTCAAGAGTTTTAGAAGAGATTCCATTATCAACACTTAATGGACATCCCGAAAAAAGAACTCTAAACAATGTCCATTTCACGTTTCTTGGAGTAAAGGGCGAGGATTTAATAATCAAGCTTGACGAAAATGGAATAGCTGCCTCAACTGGCTCAGCATGTTCAGTCAGAATACAAAAAGAATCACATGTTCTAAAGGCAATGGGCATGTCACATGAGCAAATAACTGGCTCGTTGCGTTTAACTATTGGAATATTTAATAATGAGAAAGAAATTGATGAAACAATCAACGTACTAAAAAAAGTAGTACGTGAGCTACGAGCTATTTCTCCCTATAAAGAAAAATACAGGTTCTAAAAAGATCTTCCACATTTAGTCATAATTTTTCGGTAATCTTAAAATTTTGAATCTCTATTCTACTGATTATCGTGAGGTTACGTTAATAGTATATTCCATTTTTTTAGTCAAAGCAACAGCAGAATCTATTCCATCCCATACAAAAACTTCGATTGTATATTTGCCGGAAAGATTTGAAACCCATAAAATTTCCATGTCTTTTTTAGATTGCGGATTGACTTTTCCTTCAATCCATTTCAAGTCTACTATCCTATTATTATGATCTTTAACTTGTATTATGTAGGAATAGCTCTGTGGGTTCTGGCTGTCGTTATTTGAGATCTCAGTCACGAAGTTCAGATCCTGCCCAACAACAGGATTAGCTAGTAATGGCCTATTGAAAGAGTCTTTAATTTGAGGAGCTTTTACGCTAATTTTCGAAAGTGGCTCTTCCACTAATGGTTTCTGGTTAGAGGCAGTTGATGAATTAGGAAATGTTAATTCGAATATGTTTGGTTGACCATATTCATCCCTAAAATCATAATACTTTACCCTGATGTTACCTCCTATTGGAGAGATGAGACTTGTTCCAGCCTCATTACATATTTGCGAGGGCATTTTGAAACTTCCCTTGAATATTTCCATAGCGGGCCCTGTTTCAACAAGTGTGAATCCTGTAGATCCAAGCCCACCATATTCTACACCGCCTATTGTGCAACGATGGTATCGAAAGCCCTTAATCAGAACTTCAAGAAGAATATTTCCACTTGAATTGCCAACCGTATCGTCTGCAGCTGAAGCTGGATTATTTACTACTGTATATGTTTGAATACTATCATTGTCAGTGTTAA
>JAHEZK010000135.1 GCA_023251115.1 Nitrosomicrobium frigidum (SeqCode)
AAAGAGATGACCCACACAGAGCAAGGCCAAACAAAACTACAAGCACTGCACTTTGTTTAGGTAGGCCGCATAGCTGAATCTCGTAAAAACAGAAGGAGGGTTACGGCTAGCACGCACCTTCTTTATTAAATTTGAATCTTGGTTAAACCGATTAGGGTTTTAAATTCAAGCTCGATATGCTAAATCCATGTCAAGATCATTTAAGATATTTGAAAGTTCAATCAGGTCTAAAAAAACTCTTGCGATATACACACATTCACTAAATGTGTTTTTAAAATTTTGTATTATATTTGAATAGATTTTATAATTATTTACTTTTTTGTATTTTATATAATGATCATCTTTTTAATACTATAATACCATATTTTTTCAATTTGATGAAGTATACAAGGTCACCATTGAAGGATGAATATGTTGTATAACAATAGGAAACTCGTTTTATTTATAGTTCTGACAGTAATACTTGTTCCAAACCTAGCATTTGCTGCATCCAGTACTTTTCCACCACCTACTCCAGTTCGAAATGAACTCAAAACCATAATCATACCGCATATCAACCTCAAGACAGACAAATATTCATACACTAGCCCAGAATCTATCCAGATTACTGGTGAGGTAGTAATACCTCCTACAAGTGCTGGTCCAATCTATGTGCCAACGGACAGAACTGTTTTATTGAAATTCATAAGCAGTAACTTTATTCTCTATTGGGAGGCAACTCTTTCTTCAGACAACAAGTTTTCTGTTAATGTGCCAGGATCCAGAATATTGTATCCTGGAGTTTATACAATTACAGCAGAATACAGAAACATACATGGTTCTACAGTAGCTCTTGTTAATTATGATATTCCATCCATCTCCTTATGGACTGATAGACAGTCGTATGTTATAGGGGATGTTATTCTACTAAGGGGACAAATTAGTGGTGTTTCAAACCCAACATCGGGTACAGTTTCTGTTTATGGTCCTTCATCTGGTGGAAACGTTGGTCCTCTTTATTTTTCAACTCCAGTTAACCTTTTCACAGGCATCTTTGCAACCAGAATTTCAACTACCAATGCAGGCAATTTTCCTGGAACATATACCATTAAAGTTACATACGGATTAACTACATCTCAGACCACTTTTGAATTAAGATGGCCTAGTAATCGTTTAGGACCAATAGTATATGGCTGTTCTTGGGATCCAAAATCTCCTCTACCTAACTGTTACCAAAGCCAAGAATTTCCAAGATATAACATATCACCAGAAAATCAAATAAGAATCCCCAATGGAGTTGTTACAGTTTTATTTCACACAGGTGAGAATGGAGTGCCATTAAACATTTCTTACGAGTCACCTAATATTTTACCTATAACCGATTATCCACCAGCTTGTTCAGGACCAGCCAAGGGATTATATCAAGTAAAAACTTATTGGTACCCCAATCCGCCAGCAGATCATGTTGCTGGCGCAAAAGCAGTTTACAGAACACCGCCAGTATATGCATTCACTGGTAGTTACCAGTTCTGGTTCAATCCAATCAACTTCAGATATGGTGATGCCGAAGTTGGGCATGGAGTTCAAGACTACATATTCTATCAAGTCAGCTATGCTATAGGACAACGTTACTCTGGATGGTATCTTATTGCCATGTACAAGGATGACCAAGGAAGGGAACACTATAACGCTGATAAAATTAGAGGTATTGAAGATATTCGTGATGCAACGTACATAGTTGCTGCAAGTCTACAACCCAATCCATACTCCACTGTTGCTTACTATGTGGTAGAAATTGCTCATGGAAATACTGCAACAATAACAGCAGTACCCATAGGATATTTCCCAGACTCGCAACATATGCACACATTTCATACTTTAGTTGATGAATATACTCAATGGATACCTTTGACAATCTCTAATTCATTTAGTGATGCATATCATAATATGCAATATCTTACAAAAACGCAAACAGGAATTTCTGACGGAGGAAGCTGGGTTACAGCAGTTAGTTCTGTTACCGAGCCAAGACCAGATGTTAATCATATTACAAGAAATGTATTACAACCAGTGATACTTGGTGGAAGTACTATTGTGGATGTTCCCCTTTGTTATTCTGTAACTAATTAAGAAGAAAAAGAAACCGAGAAATTTGACAAAAACACAGACTGTGATAACAGTTTAAACTGGGCCGTTGGTCTCTTGAAAGTGAAATTATTTGGAACAAAGAGCAGGAACCATTGTTAGTAGTCTCTATTTTATAGTCAACGTTATAATCTAGTTGTGATGAACTTTGCTTACTGCAATAGATTTGAAATTACAAAATAGAAAATTCGGCAATATTTTGTATGAATTTAAGAAAAAATGCTTCATTCTTAGGTAATCCAAAGATCCTATTTTTTTTATCGAACCTTTCAAAATACAAAATATTTGGATTTTTTAGGTACTTTTTATTGTTTTAAACTGTCTAAAGGCAAATTCTGTAATCTGTTTTACGAGTAAAACATATTGACAAACTTTGAAATTTAGCCTGATCTTTGTTTTTTCATTTTTCTGTCACTA
>JAHEZK010000136.1 GCA_023251115.1 Nitrosomicrobium frigidum (SeqCode)
CGCATGATAGGATTTACATTGTCGATGGCGCGAGTAATCCCAGAGTACAAATTTTCGACACATGGGACATTTTTGGGTAAGATTGGAACTGCCTGCAATATGTCTTCCGGCGAAGGCTGCAAGGATCTAGACGGTCGAGGACCTTTGGAATTAGGGGACGGCCAATTTTCAAAACCAGAACATGTGTCTATTGACGCCCAAGGTAATGTTTTTGTGGTAGATAGAGGTAACAAGAGAATTCAGGTTTTTGTGCCCTTATTCAATCTTTCGCATAATAAGAATAGTTAGCGTTAGTTCCATCCCGAATTATGTAAAACTTCAAATCAAGTTTTTCTAATCACGGTCATAAAGAATAATGCCAAGATGACCAGTCCTGTTAAAGGGATAATGATATCAGTAATTGGATTTTCAAATAAAAACAGATGCTCTACATTTTCATAAATTAAAAAAACGCAAAACAAAGAGAAGGCAACTATCGCATATTGCAATTTATGGAGACCGGTCTTTCGATACGCGGAAATAGATAGTACAGTTAAAACTGCGGAAAATGCTGCACCCACAATATACAGAGAAAGTTCTATCCAATCCTCAAGATCAATTAGGAAAATTACCAATGCCAGTGATAGTGACTACAATGAGATTTTAAAGATTATCATACTAATGTCTAAATGTAGATTAATAAACAAATGCATGGCTTTATTTGTATGCCTAAGAAAGCTAATAATGTGCGAAATTAATGCCAAGAAATGTGAGGAGTAATTTTGAAAGTTAGACCGGCGACAAAAGTAATGATTGGTTATTTTTTCAGGCGGGTCTGAACTATAACCATTTATGTAGGATTATCTTTGATAAAACCGCTTTTCTTGTTTTGTAGAAATAAAAATCTTATTCTATTGGAAACTCCGTGACAATATCGCATGCTTCAATACTACTTTCATAAAATTCATCGCTGCAAATAACGTCTATTAGAGTGGCAATATCCATATAGTGACCAATGTCAGTATTATTTGACATTCGATAGTCTTCATAAAGCCGATAAATTATGTCATTAATTTGATCGCTGTCATATTTAGTAGTGAGATCCCTTGAGTTGCCTTCTAATGTGTTATAAGGTTCAGTCATATTGGAAACGTTACTAACTAGATTATCTCCATCAGATGTATAAGAATATGTGAAATATAAATTTCCTTTAGAGAAAAACATGATAAATAACATTACAGTTATGGCCAGAAAAGGCTTCATAGGCGGATTATTTTAGTCCTAGGCAAAAATAAAGAAAGTGATACAAGCGGCTAAGTATAAAATTTTGAATGTGATATTTAGATAGTTGCATCACAATTCTTTAACATCATTATTACAAAGAATATTCGAGTTAAGGCTTCTCTCACCGGATAGGTCTTTAGTATGATTATCGAAGTGAAGTATATTGAAATAATCTAGAGGGCTGATACATCAAACACTTTGTTCCGATGAGTGTTGTGGACTTTTTCCATCCGGTGCGCCAGTCATTTAAGCGACATCCTAAAGGATCCATCTAATTGCTTTCAATTGATTGCTGCCCCTTTACCGGAAATGCAACAATCAATCAAATTATGGTCGCAGAAAAGTTCAAAGCTTGGCACATACAAATACAAGCTGCCGAATCTATTTATCGAACCGCTAGCGTTATCAGTACCACCGAACCCAGATATCGTTTTTTCACGTGATCCCGAGACAGTTAATGGAATTTAACTATAAATCCCAGTTTTCCGTCCTCTAATGTAATTAAGTATTCCAGAGAGCCCTATCAGTACTGCTGGTACACCAAATGCAATTGGCAAAATGTTACCCGGATTTAGATTATGTTTTTGAGCTACCTCCATATCGATTCTAGTGCTTGCAATTGGAGGCAATTTAGGATCATCATTCGTATTAAAAATAATAGTTACTGAGTAAGAGCCAGCCTTAACCAATCTGACATTCCATTCCAAAGGTAACGAATGGCCACTTTCAATGAATGGGATGTACAGCCCTTTTTCGACACTCCAGTCTTCTAAATCTACTGGAATCTTCTCTTTAGTATCGACTATTGATATATATGCGATACCGCTTCCGTTATTCTTGTCCGAAGACGACGGACTAAGGTTAGTAATTTTTCCTTCAATTTTAACAAACTCGCCGGCAGTTCCATGTAAAATGTCAGATGATAGCACATCCAATCTCAAGGCGATATGTTCAGAAGGCTCGATATGAGTAGTTTGTTGTGCAGCTGTCGTGGGATAAGGCAGAAGCAAAATAATAACAAGAATAATTGAAAAGAGGAACAAGAAGATATCAGAAAGATAGGAAAGTTGCTGCTTCATTAGTTTACGATTGATTTTGATGAAATTCTCTAAATTAATCGTCATCATTGCGCGTTCTTAACCTCCAGATGTTTTGTAGATGAAATAAAAATGACCGTGCAGATAACGACAAAGGCCATCACGGGCCATAGATGTTGTATTTGTTGGGATAAAAATTGTTCATTGTCGACAAGTATACTATCAAGTGAGTTTACT
>JAHEZK010000024.1 GCA_023251115.1 Nitrosomicrobium frigidum (SeqCode)
TTCGTTAATCATTTCCATGCTAATTTTTTTAGGATAAGGAAAATCCGCATCAATGACGAGTATAAACTGCCCACTTGATGATTCTATCCCCTTTAAAATAGCAGAAATGAAGCCACCGTCTACCTTGAGGCCATTAACATTTTGATTAAATTTGCTATTAGTGCTTTTTGAATTCATAAACTCTTTATTCAAATTTGATTTTGAATCAGAAGTAGCTTGAATGACACGAGAGTTGTATTGAACTACCATTATCTCAGCTGAAATTCCCTTGGGTATAATGTCTCTAATTTCATCTGGGGATTGATATGCAGGTGTGTCATACTGAGTTGGTAAAATTATAGAAAGAGTACTTGAACCTAGAATTTGATTATGTTCTAATACCTCGTTATCTTGCAAATTTAACATAGAATTTAGTACTATCAATGTTTGATATCTTATTAAGATTTTCATAAGGAAAATATTGAGATGGCAATCGATGGTAAGGGCCTATTTTACATCTTCTTGTTTTGAAGGGTAATTGCCGGCTATCCTTAAACGACTCAATATTATTACAAATTTAATTCAGCATTCAAAATCCAAAAGATGGGTATACACTAGGATATATTCTCGTCAGATGCTTGAAAGCAAGATTGCGACAGAGCATTAAATCTTTATTTTCTTTTTGTATTAACAGTTTTAATAATGGACTCATTAGAACGTCTTGCATTTGATTATGAAAATCAGATAAGCTATTTAGGCCGTATTTCTGCTAGGAAGGAATCTGAAAATGTCATCTACATCGGATCTGGTGACTCATATGTTGCTGGTCTAATTGCAGAATATTTTTCTGGTCACGCATGCAAATGTTATAGCCCATCAGATCTGATAAGATCTAGAATTAGACCAGACAGGACTTATTATTTTATTTCAGTCACTGGTAAAACTAGAGCGAACATTGAAATTGCAAAAAGAGCTTCCAAAGCTGGTGCAAAAACGGTAGCCATTACGCTAAATCCATTTAGTGAACTTGCGCAGGTTTGTAAAGAAACTATTCCCCTTCAAATTACCTCGACAGATACTATTACAAGTTACAGTACCTTTACTGCAAATGTTGTCACTTGTTTGAAACTTTCGGGAGTAACAATTCCTCGAAAATTTGAAACATGGCATAGAAACGGCACGATGTTAGCATCGGATTTGGAATCTGTTAAGCTTCCACGATCTGTTTTGCACATACTTGGCAACAATATACTTTATCCAATTGCTGTTTATGCTTCTCTCAAAATGGCTGAATTCTTTGGTGTAACTGCCACGGCAAACAAGTTGGAAGAATTTTGCCATTCTCCGATATTTGGAGTTAAACCAATTCATAGTATTTGGATCTTTGGTCGTGATGAAGAGACTATCGGTAAAAAAATAAATAGGCTTAACAGCCAGTTTCACTATTTTGAGTTTAAAAATTCTAAACTTCTTTCCCAACTATTTCAATCAATATTTTTCCTACAAAGCTTTATGCTACTGTTATCTAAGAAACATAATCTTAAGGAGTTAAAGTACATGCAAATGAAAAAGGTATTGAAAATATCATCCGATATCATTTATAAAAGAACGTTCTAAATCTAAGATTTCGAAATAAAATTAGTTCCATTCCATCCGTAAAGTCATATAATTGTAGATGGGAGTAAATGTATAGATGCTTGTATGTTAATTAAAATAAAAAAATAAGGTTTGTGGTTCTTTGTCGAGCTGAATGGCTTTGTTCCTTATTGAGGATTGCATCCACCACTTGGCTGACTAACGAAGCAGTTGTTCTTGATTAGTTCGTTTCCGTTAATGTTGAGTGGCAAGCCGTCAGCATTGTTTATGTCGACATCATTTTTTAGTACGTTGTTATACAGTATCGTATTCTTTGTACTTTGTGCATCTAGGAATATTCCATTTCTGCTTCCACCAATTGAATTGGCATCTACTTGTGATTTGTCAGTATTGACTAAGGTCACACCAGCAAGATCGTTACCGGTCATCATGTTGGCATGTACCTGAGCTCCTATGGATGAGTGAGACGCTACGCCGATTGTATTCGGTCCAATAAAGTTCTGTTCTACAGTACTTCCTATCGAACCTGTCATAAAGACAGCAATCTTATTTCCTTCAAAGGTGACTCTGTGGATATTAGTATTTTCAGAACCAGTTATCAAAACTCCTGCTTGGAAATTACGAATAGCGCCAGAACCCTGTATAACTACACTATTTGAATGAGGTACTGCTATTCCTACTTTGGAACTGTTGTCTCCTGGTCCGCTGATTGAGTATCCATTCAAATTAATGGTTGTGTTATCGCCTCCAACGATTAATCCGTCGCCCACACAGACAAGATTTGCTGTTAATGTGATGTTGCCATGAACTACTTGACCGCATGCTGGACTTGATAATGGTAAGCCTTGTGCTAGTGCTACTTGCATTGAACTCTGTATATTTGCTCCACTGATAGTCGCTAGTGCTACCAATATTGTTGCTAAGATGTATGACATTGTTTGTTGCATCCATAATAGGGCTACATGATTAACTATTTAAGTCGAACTCATCTTTCTATTGTAACTAAGTTGCAGTATAAGTAGTTCTTCTACTAGATGCAAAAAATATTAAATTCTTTCATAATGCTATACTTTTCCCAAATACTCTCAAACATTTACTTGCTCCACAAAACTCTTCAAATTTAATAGATAAAATCATGAGAGCGCAAAACCAGTGTCCATATTGTCATATTCGGCAATGAATCTTACGTTGAGATTTTACTTGATAATAAAGAGAAGTAGTCGTCAACAAGAAATATATTCAATTTTTATCTCAAACATAACGTGAAACTGGCTATCGTTGGTGCAGGAGTTGCAGGATCCTATCTAGGTAACCGTCTGCAGGGAAAAGGACACGAAGTAGAAATCTTTGAGGCTTCAAAAAAGGAATCACATTGGCCAGTGTGCGCATGGGGTGCATCAAGGAACATGCTTGAAGTATTTTCGAAGAGTGCTGGATTAACGTTTGAGGATTATGTACTGCATCGCGGAAAAAAATTGAGAATGGACCTTCCTGACGATAAGGTTGAATACTTGGAGCTTAAGGGGTTGGTTACTTATGATAAATATAGCTGGGAGCGTGACCTTTGCCGAGGATTAAAGATAAACTATGACTTTCATTGCACCCCAGAATCAGAATTTCTTTCGAATTTTGACTATGTCATAGATTGTACTGGCCTGCATAGATCTCTTCTTCCTAAATCCCCTCAAGATTTCATAATACCTTCATACGAATATCTTGTAGAAAACGTCTATGGAGTTGATGAATTCTACGTTATAGGATACAAAGGAGCTAGAGGTTACTTCTGGTTCTTTCCCTTAGATAATGGGAGAGCATATATCGGTGCAGGTGATATTGATCGAAACTATTACGGTATATCAGAATTCTTTGAGAAAAATCCTGGTGCAAAGACGCTTAGAAAGATAGGACGACCAATAAGACTTTCTCCTCCCAAACGCATGCTACCTTTTCACAATGGTAACATAATTGGAGTTGGTGAATCAATAGGCTGTGTATTTCCAATGTTAGGGGAGGGCATTATTCCTTCCCTAATTTGCTGCAATATTTTCATGGAAGTTTTAGATAGAAATTCAAAATTTGACTCAGAACTTTACGAAAAAAGAATTCTCAAGAAATTCGGATATTATGACGATGTTTACAGGATAGTTAGGTTGAAAATGGAAGGTAAGCTCAATTCTATAAAGCATTTGAAATTGCTTCTAAGCATGTATAGAAATATGAAGAGAGAAGAAATGAGATTTGGGTTTGGCATTGATTTTGAACAAATGAACAGGTTATTGAAAGCGCTCTAGTATTAGAGGCACGAAATGGTAGATCTGTTTGCTCACAGCTATCCTGATATCTCTAGTTCTCGTATATGGTTGATAATGCTGAAAATATCTGGCTTTAATTTAACAATTTTCTAGTATGTTGCAATTCGGATTATGCTTAAAACAAATACCCATTTTCTCTTCTATCTTTAGTTTACCATGCTATTGAATAGTGAAATTTGAACGGAATCTATTTGTAAAAGAGAAACCCTAAGTTGAACTATGCCATATTCAATTAGTTCAGACTGGTTCAGGAGACGCTGGCTTGACTTTCGGAATGGACATAGTATATACCTAGTTTTTGCAATGACTTTTGCCAATTTCATCACAATTCAGTATCAGCTGTTAATAGACAGGCTTCCCGTTTTGGCTGGACTTTTTGAAAGTATTTCGATTTTTGCGATATTGTTTATTTTGGCGTACGTTCCGTTGAGTATAGTATTAGGATATTGGCACAGGAAAAGTCAATGGAAAGTAGAACAAGACGCCTTGTTTAGGGAAAATAAAGTTGGGGCTATAATGTGGATGTATGTGATTGATCTTATTGAAGGTAATGTAAGTGAAGAGGATAAGAAATTGATGAAAGAGTCTCTGCTTAAAATCACCCGAGGAGAAACACGATTATATGGAACCAAGAAATTATCTGACAACGACGGAAAGGGGACGGACAATAAGGACAAGTAATTTGTAGTATCTTTAGAATTCGAAACTAGTATGGTCTTACCTTGACCAAGTCCTGATTGAAATTATTATTTACTTGATTGTAATTAACAAAAGATGTTTATGGTCCATTATTTTCATTATACCCGTGGGCAGTTATTATGCGATTGTGACCTGTAGGAATTCTGAAAATGATATTGAAAATGCTATAGCTTCGTTGTTAAGGCAGACTACAAAGCCAAAATACGTTATAGTTGTTGACGATGGCTCAACTGACGGTACGTCCAGTATCCTGGAAGGATTAATTTCAAAGCATGATACCCTGCATATGATAACAAATCCCGATTTGGGGTATGATATTGGAAGAGTAGTTAAAAATTGGAATAGTGCAATTCATCTTGCAAGGAAGCTAAACCTAGAAAAAACAGATTATCATATGATAAGTACCGATGACACCCACTATGAAGAGTCTTATGCAGAGAAAATAATGAACAAGATGGACGCTGACGACAAAATAGCGATATCTTCAGGAAACTATGACAGTAATAGCTACGCCACTCCTCACGGGGCAGGTAGATTCGTCAGGAATTCATTCTTTGAAGAATTTCTCGGACTCTATCCTGAAAAAATGGGATACGAGTCTGTCATCTTACAAATGTCCTTGTATCATGGGTTCAAAAATTTAGTCAATAATGATGCACGATTTACACATACCAGACAATTAGGAACCGACCACCATTTTTACGAATTTGGCGCTAGTATGAGAACACTAGGATATCATCCTCTCTTTGTTTTAGGTAGGTTCGCACAGTGCTTTCTTACCGGACAACCAATAGGAAGAATGGGCGCAGTCCAAATGTTGTATTATTATTTATCCTATAAACCAAAACAAGACGGTTATGATAGCATGTATAATCCAGAAATCAGGAAAGCAATTAGAGTAAGACAAAAGACGCGAATCAAACAAATATTCGGATTAAGGAATACTAATCCTTAGGAATTAGCATTGGTAGTGAGAATTAATTTCCGATTATTGTCGTTAATTTAGAACAGACAAGAGTCAAGATTAAAGGAAACTGAAAGAAAAACAAGTGGATATTTATATTTTAATTGTGCTGTTCTTGAATAAATGAAAATAGCATCCATCGTAGGCGCACGACCAAATTTTGTTAAATTGGGACCTGTTCATAAATCACTCAAGAGTTCAGGAATCAAGCATCTGATAGTTCACACGGGTCAACACTATGACTATGAAATGTCAGATATTTTCTTTTCAGATTTTGAACTTCCCAAACCAGATATTCACTTAGGCGTAGGTTCGGGAAGTTCTTGTTTCCAGCTAGGAGAAATTATTAGGTGTTTAGAGAATAAATTAGTTGATAGACAAATTGATCTTGTTCTTGTCTACGGCGACACTAATTCGACTTTGGCTGGAGCCATATGTGCAAATAAATGTGATATTAAATTAGGACATATTGAGGCAGGATTGCGTAGCTACGATCCGTCTATGCCAGAAGAATACAACAGAATTTTAACGGATCATCTTAGCAATTATTTATTCGCTCCAACTAGGAACGCAGTAAATAATCTAAAAAAAGAAAAAGTAAGAGGCAAAGTATACTATACTGGAGATTTATCAGTTGAAATTACAGACAAGACTAGATCAATCTCAAAAAAATCAGAAATACTAGACATATTAAATCTGAAATCAAAATCTTATTTACTGCTTACAATGCACAGAGCCGAAAATACCAGTTCGAGAGATTTCTTTTTACAACTCTTGGAGACATTTGAAGCACTCAAGGACAATATTATAGTATTTCCTATACATCCCAGAACCAAAAAAATGTTTGAAATTTTTGGGCTTTTAGATAGACTTTTAAAGTGTTCCAATGTTAAAACGTTACTACCCGTAGGATATATAGATTTTATAGCGCTGTTACAAAATTGCCTAAAGGTCATCACTGATTCAGGGGGAATACAAAAGGAAGCCTACTTACTAAAGGTGCCTTGTATCACCATGAGAAAGAACACCGAGTGGGTTGAAACCATCAAGGGACGATGGAATGTCCTTACAGGAATTGACAGTAAGAAAATAATTAATGCTGTCAAAAGACCGTCACCAAATTCTAAATACTCAAAATCGGTTTTCGGTAGTGGTAGGACATCACAAGTCATTAGTGACCTAATTTCTAGTATCATTTCGCATTGAAACTTTTTTGTTCGACTATAGTTGGGCATGGCTATATATTCACATGTTACAGGTAGAAATGTATCTATTATTCTGATTCTTGCGGTGCACAGTGTGCAAACTAATGGCAGAACTTTCGTTTCTAGAATTCATTATCCATTAAATCAAATATCCCCTTACACACAACCAATATGATGGGGTCACGCTACGCTCCTCGCTTTGGAGTATCACTTGGGTTGGGTATATTACGTGAGTCATGTAAGGCACTAATCCAAAGTAATATGGAATTCCAGGAAGTCTTTGAAGATTATGAAAAATATCACTCCGCTGTTAACACGGGTAATTTATCAAGGGCTAGACTAGTGGAAGACTGGATTCAACCCGGTGCAACAGTACTGGACGTTGGAGTAGGAGATGGAACAGTTTCGGAATATTTGATAAAGAATAAAGATGTTAAAGTGACTGGACTGGATATTTCAGCAACAGCATGTGAAAAAGCAAGTCAACTTGGAATAACAACAGAGATACGAGATATTACAAATGGTCTGGGGCTTTCTGATGATACCTTTTATGATTACATACTGTTGTTGGAAGTAATTGAACATACGGCGTATCCGCAAAGGATTTTGAATGACGCAATCAATCATGCAACAAAAGGAGTAATTGTAACTATCCCAAATAGTGCGTATATTAAATGGCGCATTCAGATGTTAAGAGGGTATGTTCCACGGCAATCTTTTACACATTTACACTTCTGGTCTGTAAAGGATTTTGAGATATTTTGTAAAGAAGCGAACATTAAAATATTAGAATTTAGGACTTTTCTGCCCAACCATCTGCTGAAATTCAAAAACCTTTTGGCATGGCAACAATGCTGGTTGTTATCTCCGAAGAGTAACAATAATCAGCAATGACTCTGGACAGTACAATTACTCTAAAGTACAAGACTAGCAAGTTAAACGGGAATTATTTTCTATATAGAATTGATTTGCGCATTGGTTCATCAAATTTAGAAATTCAGGATGCCCAAATCACTGTAAATTTTGGACAATTGAGAAGCTACATTTACTGCATCATGTTCGCTGGGCAGGCCGCGATGAAATTGTAATTTATAATCCAATACACTTAGCCCACAAGCTAGGGATTGTAGTGCTGTGCTACTTAAATTCTCTAAAATAATATCGTTGACATATCTGATATCAACGTATGTCCTATATCCTCTTATAAAATCAGGAATGCCAGCATACATTATTGGATTTTTAGTCCTGTCAATTACATCTATATTGAGATTAATCTGGTTCTTCTTACAAAGGTCCAGGGCCCGTTGTATGTTTGTTACCTCGGAATTAATAGTAAATGCATCTTTCAATTCTCTCATTGAATCATTATTTTTACTAAAATGTTCTATGTCTATAGGAATTGGAATATGGATGCCATCGCTTCTAACCAATGGTAACAAATCAGGTGTAGAGACACATACAGCATCAGCTAATTTCTGAGCTTTTGTATGTCCAATCTTTTTCCTATAAAACATCTTGAGTTTAATCATTGTATCTGATAGCAGTGATCGGTGAGGAAGCTCTTGTTTTTTTAATCCGCGAATGTCAGTTCCATGATAATGCAAAATTATCTTCTTTTGTCTGTGGAATTTCTTTCGCAGCTCAAACAGTATATCTATGTAGCCATGCACGTGAATTACATCAGCAGTTTCCGCTTCCTGGAGACATGTTTCAGTAAATTTCTCAAATGTTACATTAATTAAATAATCTCTATAGAAATCATAAATTCCATACTTGTCTAAAACATCCCTGTTCCAGATAACCTTGGCATCATGTCCCTGTTTTCGTTGATATTTTGAGTAAATGCACGCGACACCAGCTGCATCAAGTATGTGCAATATGCGCATGTTTTATAGAACTAAACTATCGTCTAATAATCTATTACATGCACTTGAGGTAACGAGTATTCTCACGATTAATTCTTCATAATTTTACAAAACTCGATTAGATAAATCCTCAACAATTAACCGTAATCCTTTTCTGATGTCAATAATGGGCCTCCAATTAAATGCCTTTGAAACTTTTGTGATATCTGCCCTCATATCTGAAATATCAGGAATGGTCGATTTGGGAAATTGAATTCTTATTTTCTTGCCAAGTAATCTTGCAAGACCGTCTGCAACTTGGTTCAGATTATAGCTCCTTCCATAACCTACATTATAAAAATTATATCCCTTGGGGAAGTCTTGTAAAATTTTCTCTATTAGATCCACAAAATCAGTAACAAAAAGAAAGTCTCTTTTAATTTCTTTGCCAGATAATCTAACTTTGCCATCTCTTTTGATTTGACTGATTATAGAAGGAATTAGGGAACGATCTCTAGAATCAGGACCATATACATAGAATGGACGCAAAGTTACTATATTAATATTAAAGTGTTGCGAATAGTTTTGGCAGATTTCTTCTGCAATTAATTTACTAGTATTGTAGGGAGAATGAGGATTTACAACATGCTTTTCATCAATCGGAAGATATTGAGGTTCACCGTATACATAGGTACTGACATAAATAAATTTTTTGATATTCCTAATTCTTGCAAATTCAAGCACGTTGAGGGTTCCCATAACATTAGTAAAGTAAGCTTTATGCGGTTCTCTAAACGAATCTGAAACGGAGGTCTTTGCAGCAAGGTGAACTATTGCATTCACATTTTCAATAGTTGGGATCTGATCGACATTGGTTACATCGATAAGTTTTCGATTTTTGGCTGTAGTAACAACTTGGAATCCAACTTCCTTTAGACGCTTAGATAAATGTCTTCCAACAAATCCTTTACTTCCAGTGACAAGTACTTTTTTAATTGTCATTTGGAAAATTTGCTAATACTGCCATAACTCTGATTTGTAGTTTCTATACCAATCGATTAGTAGTGCTAGGCCTTTCTCAAATTGTATCTTTGGTTTGAATTGTAATAGTTTCTTTGCTTTTGAAATGTCTGCAATTAGTCTTTGTACTTCAACCGGTCTGGGTTCAACGTGAATCGGTCGCAAGTTATTGTCTTTTGCACCATGTTTGATAACCATGTCTGCAATTTCCTTTATGGATATTTCTTTACCGCTACCAAAGTTTATCCCATTTTTACCTGGATTACCTTTGGACTTAAGTACAGTATCATAAGCATACACGGCATCCTTTACAAACATATAGTCCCTGGATTGTTTTCCGTCACCGTAAATAATAGGGGGCTTGTTTTGTAATACTCTATTTATGAAAATTGCAATCACGCCTCCGTAGCCTGTGTCTTTTTGTCTGGGACCAAAAAAATTGAAACATCGAATGATGTCTACTCCTAGGTCATAAGTTTCATTATAGGTATAACATAATCTGTCAGCAGCAATTTTACTTACTCCATACGGATGTTTTGCAGATAGCGGGTGTGACTCGTCCATTGGGGCATATTCAGCAGATCCATAGACTTCGCTTGTGGAAGAAAATAATATCTTCTCAATATCATTCATTCTGGCAAATTCCAAAATTTTCAGGGTTCCACCGAGATTAATTTTAAAAGTCTCTTCGGGATTGACGATTGACCTATCAACATGGATTTGAGCTGCTAAATGAAAAATGGCATCAAAATCATTTGGTAGTTTAGAATATACTTCGTTTAGGGCGATGTCTCCACGAATAAATTTAAAATTCTTTTTGTGCAGAAGAGTACGGACATTATTGAGGTTTCCATTCATCAAATTATCCACTCCGTATACCAGATGTTTATCAAGAACATACTTTTCAGACAGGTGACTGCCCAGGAAACCCGCGGCACCAGTTATGAGAATTTTCATAACTTTTTTGTCCCCTTAACATCAAAGATGAATCTTTGCATTTAATCGCAGTAATACTTGTCTCTTTTAAAAATGTAATATTCTAACCTGGGAAGACTCAAGAATAATTTAATTCGATTATCGATTATTGATATTTCGGTAAATTCTAATAATTGGAGTAATTAATCAAATGTTATATTTGTTATCGTACTGTAGACTTTTTCGCATGCAAACTTGTGCTGTTTTAGCAATAGGATGATGGAATGAGGATTCTTCACCTATCTGATGATGGACTTCCGGACTGGAGGGTTGAAAAATCTGCTCTAACGGCAAAAAAAGCGGGACATGAAGTATTTTTTGGTGGACGCCTGGACAACAATGCTATATCTACTATATTTTCGGAAATACATCGGATCAATTGGACTGCCGGTGCGATGGTAGGTATTCCCTATTATTATCATCGTGTCAAAAGGCAGATTGAAAAATTGGTGAAAGAATTGGCGCCCGATATTATACATTCACACAACATTGGTTCTGCCAAAATATCACATGATCTCGGACTTCCTGCAGTGTTTGATGACCATGAGTACTTTGGGATGCTCTCACGAGTAAATGCGGAGAATATCAAACTCCAAAATACCCAGAATTTAAAGTCTGGATTTGACAGAATCAAGCAAAATATGAAAGTATCATTCATCTCGCAGCAAAGCATTTCTAATTGGACAAACTGGGAGAAGGAATTGATTCTTTCTGTACCAACGATAACTGTTTCAGATCAGATTGCAAATGAGTTGAGAGAAGTGGCTGATGGGAAAACCAAAGAGATAATTGTGGTGCCTAATTTTCCTCTGGAAACAGAAATTTCGTTTAAAGAACCCCAGGACCATGAGCATTTATCTTCTGTTTATGCGGGAGGTGATAGCAAACATAAACAGGTTACTAACAGGGATATCTCTGGATTAACCAATCTATTTGCAGACAATGACATTGGAAATTTGACAATTATAGGATGGGAGCATGCGGAATCATCGGAAAAATACAAGGCAACTGGGTTCCTTCCAAGGGACATAATGTTTTCTGAAATGATCCAAAACTCCATAGGATTGATACCTTGGAAGAAACACTGGTCTCATCCATTTTTGAATCCAAACAAGGCATACGAGTATGCGCATGCAGGATTGTTTGTAATGTTGACTTCCGACCTTAGATCTGTTGTTAGCACTTTGGAAGATAATTGTTTAACATTTGAAGATTATGATGACTTGGTTTCAAAATTAGAGTATTTTAGATCAAACGTTGATGAACTATACGAGAGAAGATTGAAAATATTCAACTATGCTAGAAAGAATCTATTCTGGGAGAAACATGAACAAAAGATTATGGATGCGTACAAATTGATTTGATTTTTCGTTTATATCGATATAAATCATGTATTACTGATGTTATAGTTTGAAGTTAAGAATTCAAAAAACAAACAAACTCATGAGCTGTGAGATTCACAAGGAATATTTTGAACTTACTTCAAATGTTATGAACATTTTGTACCATATTTCAAGACTTAATAGTTGTAACATTTTACTTATATATCTGAGATCACATGTCTCCTCTATCCTCTTAATTGAGCGATCATAAAAATCACGGCTTATAATTTTGTCACGAAAAATACTGGCGCTGGACAAAGTCGATATCACAATTTCTTTTGCATTAGTTATCCAAAGTTTTTTCAAATCCATACCAAAACCTATTTTTGTATCAGCTATATTCTTAGTATGAAGACCGGATAGGATCTCTCTTAACGGTATTTTTCCCATGTTACTTTCCCTGCTAAATTTGATTGAGGGAGGAATCCTGAATGACATGTCAATAATCTTATCATCTAATATAGGCGACAGGCCAGTTACTCCAAAATAGTTAAAAAACTTGTCATTGGTAGGAACAAAATCATAAACTAGTTTACCGCTGTAGTCTGCTAAGAAAACTTGGTCTAATGGGTTCAAATCATTATCAAAATAGACTTTTAATATTCTATAGATTGAGGACCAATCAAATTTAATATTTTCTCCAAAAATTTTTTCTTGATCTGGAACCCAATCCCTCTCATGACATTCTAGATAATGACTCACACGTTGTTTCCAGTCGTCTCCTTCACTAAATAATTTTAGAAATTTAGTATATCTAAAAGTATAACCACCAAATAGTTCATCTCCTCCATCACCCGTAAATAAAATATTAGAGTATTTTTTGGACTTTTCTATAAAGTAGTATTGATATAAATTCCATCTTGGTTCTTTAATTATGCTAATCAAAGATGGTAAATCTTTAAGTGGATTGTCTACAGTAACGTTATAAAAATCTGTATCCTTTGATTCAGCAATTTTCTTAGCATAGGTTGCTTCGCTAGTTTCATCAAAACTAACAGAAATACATTTGATATCTAGTTTAGGATATTCATCCCTTATTAAAGATAGCATTAGATTGGAATCAACACCTGTACTTAATGCAAGTGAAATTGTTTTTGGCTCAAATTTGGAAATATTATTGTTAATGATTTGTCTCAGTTCCTTTTCTATTTCTTTTGAAGATGGATAGGTCTTGTTTCTCTTAATTTTAACTTGGTCAGGAACAACTTTGGGGACTAATGTCTTAATTTCTATAGTAGGATCATATCGCAAAGTCAGCATATTTCGAATATCAATCAACAAAAAGTATGATATTACCCTACAATAAATTACTTGGGTTACAGTTCTTAAAATCTCAATGGACTAGTTCTTTAAATTTTAGCAATTTTATTCAATTAAAATTCAATCTTTAGAAATTCTAAAAATTCAGAAAAATAATTAAGAAATCTTAAATTAGCGATTCAATGACCAAATTAGTTGATGCTACGGAGGCGTGGAGGAGACTACTTTTATCTTTGATCTCTAGTTTCGAATTTTGTCAAACGTTAACTGAGTTAGGATCAAGCTTAATAATAACGGTAAAAGGCGTAGCTTCTTGCAGTATCTTTATGAATAAACTTATCCTAGTGGAGAAAATAAATGAATAAGCCAAGACAACAAATGGACAGACAACAAATGGACAGACAACAAATGGGAAAGATAAAGGATCACAAACCGGAGTAACTGAACAACAAGTTGACATGCATTAACAAATATTCCTATCTAATTGTTTTCTCAGTAGCACTGATCCTTAGACTTATTCCAGAAATATTAGCATATCCATATCCTATTGGATACGACGTAATTAACTATTATTTACCTATATTGAAAAATTTTGATGATTATTCCACAACAATATCAAATCAATTCCCCTTGTACATATCATTACTTCATACAATATCATCAACAATGAATGTGGACCCAAGAATTGTTATAACTTCTGCAGTAGTACTCTTATACGGATCATTTTCGCTAGTTATATTTTCAATAGCAAATAAACTCTTACATCTTGATAATCTACAAAGCGTCTTCTTGTCAATATTTATGATATTCCAGTTTTCAGTATTGAGAACGTCGTGGGATCTTCACAAAGACTTATTTGCCATTACCCTTGCGTTCTTGTGTTTTTACTACATTGAAAAATCTCAAAACTTTAGAAAAGTGTTAGCAGTCATTATGCCAGTTGGTATAATTGCTGTACTTGCAGATAGAATGATAGGTTTTCTATTCTCTATCAGTCTCATGGTTTCTTCGATTATAAGAAGAGATAGAATACTAGGATCTATTGCGATTTTCATCATAATAGTATTTGGACTCTTTCTTATTACAAATTTTGATCCTATTTCAATTAATTTACAACTGGCAGGAAATAAAGATAAAATAAATGAAATCTATAATCCCGTAAATCTTATTGTACTGTTTTTGGTAATGAATGCTATTTTGTTACCTGCAGGAGTAGTGGGTCTATTGAAATTGAAATCAACAATGAATATTTTCAAGATCCCCTTTTTCATTTCATTGATGGCCTCATTTTCATGGGTCGTATTTCCAAATACATCTGCATTTTTGCCTGATAGATGGATTACCATTTTCAGCATTTTTCTCTCATTATTCTCTGGATATGGATTTGTATTATTAATCGAAAGGGGATATTTTGCAATTTCTAATAACAAATTAAACAACTATCTTATGATTCTAATTCCGTTTATATTTCTCGGATCAGCTTTTGCAATGAGTCCAAATAATTCTTATCTTAACATCTACGGGGTCTTCCATCCTTATATAAGCCAGTACGGTCCATTGACAATGCAATACAATTCAATATCTTTACCTGAATCAAAATCGATATTGTCGGCAATTGAATGGATAAACAATCACACTCAGGAGGATTCAGTAATAATGGGTAGCAAGCATTTGAGAGGTTGGATGGAGCTACAACTAAAAGGAAGAACTTTTCTGTTCGCTGATAACAACACCAGACTTTTAGACTCAAACAAATATAGCGAATTGTACTTGTTAGAATTAGATTCTAGACAAGCAACAGAAATACCGGAAAATTATTTGCAAGCATTAACTTACAATAATGCAGATCTCTCGCTTTATCATTTGAAACGGATTGATTAATGATATTAATAATAATGATTTTCTATTAACTTTTTTAAAGAAACAAAATGAATATTGACGCGATTTCTTATGAGATCTGGGTTCAACTTTGATATTTTTCATCCATTTGCATGAATTTTGATAATTCAACAAGCTCATTGAATTCATTAAAATCAAGCATGATACTTCTAGAATTTTTTGTTGTCCCATTTTTTTTGAGGTCTGAAAATATTGTCTTCATTGCAAATGCAGATGTATACAAACCAGAAAGAGGAAATACGACCATGCTATAACCCATAGATTTTAGCTCATCTGCAGAAAATGTAGGTGTAACACCATTTTCTATCATATTGGCCAGCAATGGAGCATTAATTTTCTTAGGAATCTCTCTGAGCTCGTCCTCGGATTGGGGCGCTTCCACAAACACAACATCTGCTCCCTCTTTGTAATACATTTTGCCTCTTTCTATTGCCTCATCGAGACCTAGGGGTGCCCGAGCATCTGTTCTTGCAACTATAGTGAATTCCTTATTTGCGGAGGCTGCAAGTGCAGCTCGTAGCTTTTGGATATATTCATCGGCGGCAATTACTTCTTTACCTCGCATATGGCCACACCTTTTTGGCCAAACTTGGTCCTCGAGAAATATTCCAGATCCACCATATGCAATCAAATCGTTTACTACTTTCCAAACAGTAAGGGGATTGCCATATCCAGTGTCAACATCAACTATTACCGGAACATCAACGGCTCTAATTATTCTTCTGGCGTTGTCAATATTTTCACCTGCGTTTAAAAACCCAAAATCAGGCAAGCCCAATAGCGAAGCGGCAGATCCATATCCGGTCTGAAACATCGCTTCAAATCCAACATGCTGGGCGATTTTTGCACTTAGCGCATCAAATACGCCAGGAAGAACGATGATATCGTCTCTTTTTTTTATTTTTTCCTTTAATAACTTTCGGATAACTAAATTCATAACCTAGTCTAAGATTTACAGATTTATTATTTATTCTAACCTTTGTTCATTTTCTTGTTGAGTTATTTCATATGTACCATCCGACAGAGTATTTAATTTAATCTTGCAATTTCTACATTCATAGTAATTAATTTGCTGTTCGTGCATTATAGAACCATTCAACCATACCATCAGTGTACTGCATTGCGGACAATTCATTGTCATTACATTGCATTAGTTATTCTCACTAATATTTATTTTATATAGATTTCTTTGAAATACCGAAATATGGTCACACTTTAACATATTTGATAATTGTCAAGTTGATTGATTGTTTTTTGCCGTATATTTCCGGTTCTTTAGAGTTTATTTTTTCTCTAATTTTTGTCCGTAATCTTGCCGTATCTCTCGACTATATTTCCAATGCATTTTGTCGTCTTCTTAATCAAATCTATTCGGGCAAATTCATTTGGCGAATGAATTCTACTATATTTATAAGTACAACCAATACTCACGCATGGGCATCCCAATATTTTATTAAAATACCACATGGGTCCTGTTCCAGCTGAAGATATACTTTTGATAACTTTTCCATATTCCTCTTTAGCACTTGCTTCGACTAGCTTTACAAATTCGTCATTTAGCGGAATCCTGCATGCAGGTTCCCCACTCAAAAAATTCAATTGGATGTCACTAAATCCATTTTTGTCAAGATGTTCTCTCAATAATTCAAATTGTTTTTGTGGTATCATATCAGGTACTAGTCTAAAGTCGAGTTTGGCCATGGCAATACTTGGCAAAACAGTTTTCGAACCTTCGCCAATATAACCTGAAAATAATCCGCTTATATTGGATGTCACTCCTCCTACAAGTGCTTTCTTTATTTCCTCAATATCTTCCTGATTGAAAATGTAATTTAACCCATAACTTTTCTTGAACTCTGAAATATCGAATTCGTCTTGCCCAATACATTCGAGTTCTTCGGGTAAAAAATCCCTCACATCTTTATTCCAATTGTCGATTGTAATCTTGCCATTCTCATCACGTATGGTCTTTAATGCATGAACGAGCCGCCACGCCGGATTTTCAACTATGACTGCTAAGCTGGAATGCAGATCTGCATTAGAACACTTGGCATATAATTCTACACAAAGTAATCCTTTCATTCCAAGACTCATTACGGGTACGTCATCTTCATCTACATAACCAAATTCCCAAATTGTTGCATCGCAGGAAAATTTTTCTTTATTCTTGGCCAAAAATTCTTCAAGATGAGAGCTACCTATCTCTTCTTCGCCCTCAACTAAAAATTTGACATTGCAAGGTACGTCCCCTGATTCTTTGAGAAAATACTCTATTGCCTTTATTCTAGTAATTAATTCACCTTTGTCATCAGAAGATCCTCTTCCAAAGATAAAATTCCCATCAATTTTACCACTAAATGGATCATCATTCCACAATTCAATTGGTTCAGGAGGTTGAACATCGTAATGATTATAAAATAAAATGGTCTTTCCGTTTGGATTACTTTTGGATTTGACCTCACCATAAACTACAGGTGGGATTTGTTTCGAACGGTCTTCTGGGCTTATTATCTCTGTGCTTATCCCTGCCCTGGACATTATTTCAGAAACTAATTCTGCGCATTTGATAATCGTCGGCTGTTTTTTTGCAGAGACACTAGGAACTCTAATCAGCTGCTGTAGCTGCGATAAGAGTACATCAATTTCCGAATCAACTCTAGATGCAATTATTGTCAAATTAGCATAAGAATCAATTGAACATGAAATTAAATATTATGTTTAAAATATACTAAAAAAGATTATCGTAATGTTCTAGAAATCTTCATGACCCTGGAAAATTTCTTGAGTACACTCTGATCTAAAATCAAAAAATGAAATATGAAATGGCTAACACCGATATTGACATATTTGGATATTCCATTTATTATATCATCAATGGTCCCTACAGTCAGCCCACCGGCAATTGATTTCTTGAACTGCTCTACAGTCATTTTTTCTTTCATTAATTTCTTTATAATTTTTTTCAAGTCTTCGTGTTCCCGAACGATCATACAAGGAAGTACGATTGAATATTCAATTTTTCTACTTTTGGTATTATAGTCTTTTAGAATGTTTATCTTTCTGCTCATCTCTTCAGGTGTTCCAAAATAAAGGTTATATCGGTCTGCATATTTGGCGGCGACCTTTAACAAATATTTTTCGCCAGATCCTCCAACCATGATTGTGGGATGAGGTTTTTGAATGGGTTTTGGAAAACAGATGGCATTGTTAATGGAATAATACTTTCCGCGAAAATTTGCCATTTCCATAGTCCATAATTTTTTTATAATTTGAATTGATTCTTCCAACTGCAAAATACGAACTACATTTGAGAGGTAGGAATAACCGTAGGCGTTGTATTCATCTTCATACCATCCTGCTCCTATACCCAGCTCAATACGTCCTCTGGTAATGACATCTAATGTGGATAGCATTTTGGCCAGAAGCGCAGGATTTCTATAAGAATTACAAGTCACTATCTGCCCTAATTTTATCCTCTTTGTAAAAGTGGAAAGGGCGGATAATAGAGTATAACATTCAAAAAAGTTACCTTTCGTTGGATATCTGTAGTGGGGGATAAAATGATCATAGGCATAGGCCGAATCAAAGCCATTTTTCTCTGCAGCAATTACAATATCTCTTGAATACTTGAATTGTTCTGCAACCGATATACGTGGTAGATCATTTCTCCAGCCTTGTGGAATAACTATACCGAATTTTATTTTCGACAACTAAATACATTATGCATTAGAATCCATAGTTTATAATAATTATTTCGAATCGATAGCAGCAATAAATGTGCCAAATGTTTTGTTTACTCGTGGTAAGAATTTTATAAGTAGTTATCTCTTTTTAATTATTATTGTCTTGATTTAAAAGGATCGCTATTGTCTTTACCTATGGGAGTATCGCTACTTTCTATGTTTTTGGTCAAAACTCTGTCATGTCCGTTTACATAATTGTGCCAGTTTAGGTCTATTTCATTGTTTTCGTTTGGAATATATGTGACAGTACCAGAATTAGGATCAAAATTGAACAAGCGTCCTTCAGATGGAGGCGTTATTATTTCAAATTGTAATGGATCCTTATCCTGATCCTTCGCCTTCAAAGTAATTTCAACTTCATGAGCTGAATCTATTGATACACTTTTACCACTATCTTTTAAATTAGATTCATCGTTTGTATTTGTATCAAGATTCACATCCACTGTAGCAACATTACTCTCAGCGCCCATCTCGTCTACTGCCTTATACGTAAAACTATCGGCGGATGTAATTGTATTTTCCTTTACTGAAATTTCTGGCCTATAAGATATTCCTTGGTTTCCACCCAGTTTTTGAGGGGTCCCAAAATCAGAACCATTATCGCTTTTAGTGTAGAATACAAAATTGTTACCTGGTGTTGTGCCTTCCCAAGTCATATGTGTGTCGTTACCAACTGCAACTATATCGGGATTTCCGGATCCGCCAGGATCATTACTTATGTTCTCTGCCGCACTGAAGGATGCTCCATAATCTGAACTTTTTCTCAAAAATATGTCTTGATTTCCAGTAGCAGATTGCCCCTGCCACACCACATAGACATTGTTACCAGATGATGAAACTTCAGGATTAAATACATTTGAACGACTACTACCGCTCAAACTGAGTGGCGATGAAAATGACTTGCCTCCATCAGAACTTCGAGCAAAAAGAACATATCTATCTTCCTCCTCGCCTGCACTCCATACAACGTATTTGTGGATATCAGAATTGGATTCATTAGTGCTCTGATCAAAAGCCAAGGGGGCTTGATTTGTTTGATTGTTTTCTTTCACTTCTACACTCACAGTCGCCACATTACTCTCCACTCCTTTATCATCAATTACCTTGAATGCAAAACTCTCATTTCCAATATAGTCTGTTTCCGGAACAAAAGTTAACGTGCCTTTTGTTGTGTCAAAATTGTCCAAACTTGCATCGGCTGGGTTAGATACGATTGCAAATTGTATGGGATCATTATCATCATCCTTCCCATTCAAAGTAATGTTTAGCTGATTGTTTTTGTCTGTTGCTTCATTCTGGTCAAGCGCCTTAGGTGCTTGGTTAGTTAAATTGTTCATATTCACATCGTTTGTAAGCGGTGACACTTCTACACTCACAGTCGCCACATTACTCTCCACTCCTTTATCATCAATTACCTTGAATGCAAAACTCTCATTTCCAATATAGTCTGTTTCCGGAACAAAAGTTAACGTGCCTTTTGCTGTGTCAAATTTGTCCAAACTTGCATCGGCTGGGTTAGATACGATTGCAAATTGTATGGGATCATTATCATCATCCTTCCCATTCAAAGTAATGTCAGCTTTTTCATTCATGTGGATTGATAGGTCTTGGTCATAAGCAAAAGGGGGCTGGTTGTTTGCACTTAATTCGTTATTTTGGAGTAATTGTCTTGTTGTTTGATTTTCAGCTTCCATGTTGGTCTCATCTCCTGTTGTAGTCGTAGTCTGTTGGTTGGTCTCATCTCCTGTTGTAGTCGTAGTCTGTTGGTTGGTCTCATCTCCTGTTGTAGTCGTAGTCTGTTGGTTGGTCTCAGTAACTGCCTTGACTTCTATCTCAACGTCTGCTGAATCACTCTGTTCTCCTTTATCATCAATCACTTTAAATTTGAATCCATCATTTCCTGAGTAATCCTCTTCTGGTATGTAGGTAACAGTACCATCCGACTTGTCAAAATTATCAAGTTTTCCATGTGATGGATCTGAGACTATATCAAATTGGATCTCATCATCTTTATCATCATCATTACCTTCTAAGGTAATCTTTACTTTATCATTAGCATCTACAGACACTTTCTGATCTTCGGCCTCCGGTGCTTGATTGGTCTGTGCAAATATGAAATGACTGTCATAAAATTGAAAAGTAAAATTGATTACATTACCACTAATCAGGATTAGCAGGCCAACTATCAGGCATTTTTTATACATTTGTGCTGCGTGATAGTATTCACCCACATGCATAAAAATGTTGAAATTCCTAATATTTGTCAATTTTAACACTTATTGAGGCGGCACAATTTCTCTGACACTTAAATTCTTAAAATCAACGTCGGTCGCTGTGTCCCATCTAAATGTTGTAATCGGTCCCCCCCAAGTTATTATCTGGTCTGGTGCTCCACCGCATTCTC
>JAHEZK010000137.1 GCA_023251115.1 Nitrosomicrobium frigidum (SeqCode)
TGTGATAACTGTGGAGATTCGGTCGATCGGTTGGTTCCTCTAAATGACGCAACTAGAATTGGCAGGTGGTGGTGTTTGAAATGCATATACAAAGAAGGTAAGGCTAAATTTGATGCTGACGCCAAGAATGGTTAACCCCGAAGAAAGCGAATCCGGAAGGATTAGGAATAAATCCAATTCACAGACGTCGGGATTAGAACCGTGCAGAATATTGTGTAAGGCACTATGGAGTATGTTGTCAAATTAGAGTCACTCAAGGGTAAAATTATTGCCAATCTTTATCAAAGCATGATTTAATTAGTCTGATGAGACTTTCCTTGATAAATTCCTGCGTTATTTGTTCCTTATCATAAAATTCTGGTGTCATATCTTGTCTGACTTGACCTTTAGTCATCAACCGGTCTTCTTGAACTGATATTTTTTCGCCAGATAATGAGAATTTAATATTAGGATATGTCGATTCATGTGTCAATTTTAGATGTAAACTGAATTCAATACTAGGATTTTTTCCGGCTACAATTTCCGATTGGATATGAACACTTGAGGTCACATCTTTACTCTCTAGGTAACTCTCGAATTTTCTCATCACAGGCTCAATAACATGCTGCGACAACTTATTGAATTCCTTCTTTAAATCTTCATCCTCTCTTAATGAATCAAGCTTCTTTGCTTTGGCATCTTTCACTAGGTTTTGAAAATTTTCTATTAAAGGCCCTAACTCTTTTTCGAGGTCTTCCACAAATCTTATGGAATCTGATTCAAATTAAACTTAGCTTTGACACGGACATATTGATTCCTCTGCCGTGGTATTGATAATGATTTATCCATTCACTCCGACTTTGGATATATGATCTCCTAGCCGACATCGTTTTCTACGAGATTCTCCGTTCCTTGAATTGTATCTTAAAGATATTTTGCTTTAGGATGGATATCTAGATGACGAATTTTCAATTAAATGAAATCAGAAAAGTTCTATAATTCCCGTATTTTCAAATAAAAAGTCGGGCGGAAGACCCTTTTCAAAATAATTTTTGGAAATATTCGTAAGCGGCGATAATATCTGATTGGTGACGCCGTAAGCTAATCCTATCGGAGCTATTCCATACAATGGACCTTTAGTCAACTCGTATAGGTTTGATGGCATCCCATCCTTGTCTACGGTAGTCATTGTTGCAATAACTTGCTGCGCCATACCTATTACTTCTCCGCTGCTCGGATCCATAATAGGCGAACCGCTGGATCCTCCCATGGCAACGATATCCGTTTGTATTCCCCATGGATTGTTACTGTCATCATAGGGCATTAATCCCGCAATACGTCCAAATTGAATTATGGGGCGCAAATGGATTCCCATTCCATCTTCAAGTTTATTTCTATACAGAACCAACGATATTCTTCCACTCGGATAACCACATATTGCAATCTCATCGTAAAGTTTCAGTTTGGTAGGTTCCTTGATATGTAAGAAATTACCTGAATGACGATCTAGCTTTCCTATCCCTATATCCAGGTCTACTGGCCCTGTAAATCCCGTAACTTCTTTAACGGGGGGCAGTCTGATAGCCTTTATTATGTGATACGTGTTAAGCTCTAACTGATCTCCTTTCGTGGTAATGTTGAATGCGGAATATATTCCTTCCATACCCCTATTCTTATCCTTATACTGAGCATTATACTTAATACATTGACTAAAAATATGTGCAGAGCTGACAATGTATTCTCCGCCTATGAAAAAACCTGTACCAAAACTACTTATGACATCTTTTGTATCTTTGTTGGTAAGACCTATCGCCACTGTTGCATCCTTAACTGCATTGAACTTATCAGCTTCGGTCATCAAACAGCATATTGTTACGCAATTTAATAACCTTATAGTCCAGAGTTTATGTTTTGAGCATAGCCTCAATTTTTTCTTCTAAACTAAGGATCTTATTCAAAATGGTTTTATTGCGCTCCTCTAGATCTGCAATGTGGTTTAGAAGTTCATCCTGTTTCTCTGAAATCTTTTTCTGTCGATAGTAGATCCACCAAGTTACTACCGCGCCGATCGCAGCTCCCACAACAAGCCCTACCCACGTACTCCAAGCATTTAATATATCGCCTTTATTGCAATCGACACCAAAAAAATACACACATCCCAACATGGTCAAAGTTTCGAGCAATGTAAGATTTGATTGGCTCTTATTGTTAAGATTTGCGCCTTTTAATAGCAAAGGCATGTTCCAATTATAAGTGAAATAGGAGAAAAAAAGTCCTGAGGAGTCTTATCCTACTTAGTCCCAGAGACACTCTGCAAATATTCATCCTGTTATAGCAGCGTTACCATTAAAATGAATTGGTCTTCCTTGCATGATGGACAATTCAACTCTGATTCAGATATTTGGCCGTCGGGATTTGAACCTTGCATGGAATAGAGTTCTATTACTTAGTATTTAGCTACTTGCTCCACCAAGGTTTTATCGTCCAAATTACTTGCGTATAATACACGAGTTTTAGGAGTCGAGACGA
>JAHEZK010000058.1 GCA_023251115.1 Nitrosomicrobium frigidum (SeqCode)
ATTCCCTATTCATATTTGCAATAAATTCACCTTCAACGAAAGCGTAGTTGTTTTTCCAGTTCCAGGGTTGGAAATGACTATTGTATTCTTATCAGAATGAATTATTTCATCCTGTTCCTGGGAAGGTTTCATAGATCAGTTACCCTCTTCTTGCTTAATTAACATGTTTTTAAACTATTGACTACCAAGCAATTGCATTTCGTTGTTCCAGCTTTAATATCATGTTTAACAACCTTCACATTATTCATCTAATAATAAAAACAATGTAATAATTGCAACATAGGTTGTTTATAGACTGATAAACACATTGACAATTTTTCGTGCGAAGATTTTTAATTATTTTTATTATAGTTTGTATTCTTATTCCCTATACCATGAAAGACGAATCTGAAAGAGAAGTCAAAGAGGAAGAAAGAGAAGAAATCAAAGATGAAACCCATGAGCTAGAAGACGCTGAACAGGACGAGGAAGAAGAGAAGGAAAAGGAGGAGGAAGTACAAGAGGAGTCATGATAAGTGAACACAAATTTATTTTTCAGTTAAATCTGTCCATATACCCCGGTTGATTCATGTAGTAGGAAAATTCTCTATTAGAACCTCATTTTAGAACCGATAGCGTCTTGGGTACCGACGCACTCGAATTCGCTGTTTTCAATTTGGATGGACTTGTTTATCACTACAATTCAGCATAGTTAGAACCAACGATTAGAAAAGTATTATCCCATTTTACGAAATGCCAGTAGGCGGTCTCCTATCTTGACTATGTTCCACGGACATGTGATAACTTAACATTTCCTGAGTCTCAAAAATCCTTGCACATATCTCACATCTGAGCTTCTTTGGCTTTACTTCTGCAGTTGACATTTCCAAATTAATATGGTAAACATACCAGATAAGGTTTTTTGACTAGGATTGTAGCAAAATACAATTAACTGAGGACAGGTGGGAGGGTTGATTTGATTGCTTAAAAAACAAAAGCAATCAAGCCCACCAGTTCTTTTGTCTTATGATTTATTCCCTAACTTGGTATAAAACACTTGGATGCCCAATCAAAGAGGGAGGGTAGTGATAAGATTAATCCACAGTAAATTTTTACGAACGTTATAGGATGGAAGTAGTTTTTATGGATAAAACAAAAAACTAAATAACAGGTATTGGAACCCGACTACATGGACCGTCCGAATCCCACTGGTCCGATGTGCGCACGATTAGCTAAATATTCCACTCTGTTATCCAATGTAAGTTATTATTTGTTTTTATATTATCAAACGCATAAAGACATTCATCCTTAACTTCAACCTCTTCGACACTTACTTGGTATCGTGAAAAATGTTTATTGAATTCATTAATGTGTGCTTTGAGTGACTTTAAACTATCTATCGATACTATCCTCGGATTGATATTTGGTCCTCCAAAAAATACTAGATTCTTAAAGAATCCAGGTGCTGAAACATTAAACATATTCTTAAGGTGGATACCCGCGGTTTCGCCCTGCTCCCCAAAAATATTTCGAACAATTTGGATACTTTTACCGAATATACCAGCAGAATGCTCGAAATCCAAAACTCCATCATCTCCAATCTTGAGATTTAGACCTAACAACAGTAACATAAATCGTTCGAGAACCGATTGATTCTCCACAAGAATTGAATCATATTCAGGCAAGTGATGCTTAAAGTAATCGACAGTCCATGAACCTTCTTTTAGTGAATGATTAAATGCGATAGCCCACTGTGAAATTTTATCTTGTATGTAATCAGGGATTGAATCATAAGTATCGTGTTTTACGATTTCTACTTTTGGATTACCCTTTTGTGAATCAATCGTTTCAAAGTAACGTTGAATTATTTCGTCTACTACTGCTTCCACGTCTTTACGTATGTGGTAATTTCTTATTCGAATAACATAGTATCCCAAGTTCTCTAACGCCCTTTGACGAATTCTGTCGGGTGTCATTCTGAATTTCATGGAATGAATTTTACCATCTACTTCTACAATCAGTTTCTGCCCTATAACAAAATCCGGAGTATAATAGTTGGCCCTTGTATACCAAATAACCGGCTGTGACTTGTAGGGAATATTCTTTGCAGCCAATCTAAAAGCTAATTTCCTTTCATAAAATGTTGGCTTGGGAACTTCCATCCGATAAGATTTGTAAGTTAATCCAATTATTTAAGAAAACGAGTGACGCAATTTGTTATTGTGGATTTATTTCGACTTTTAGTTCCCATGTATCAGATAAAGCAACTATGTTATTAGTACCTCCAAACATTACTGCATGTTTCCTTTGACTATCATATTCCATGGAATGCAAGCCTTTTTGTGGTCCAATATCTTGCCGTTGCGTCCAAAATTTACCATCCTATACCCATGTAACATTGAATATATTTTGAACACTATAACTCACGCCTGCAAATAATACTGTCTTGTTTCTTTCAGTATCAAACGCCATAGTATCCCAGTACCGGGGAGAAGGGCCGCTATATGAAACCTGTGTCCATATATTCCCATCCTATTCCCATGTATCCCTCAGCGCTGCAGTTGAATCGATTCCACCAAATAGTACAGTTTTGTTTCTTATTTTCATATGATGCTGGACGAATATAGAGATGAAGGGGTATTAACACGGGACTAAATTACCAATTGAAAAATGTAAAACTTTAAAGCTATGTGTATTGTATTGTATATTAGAATCCAGTAACAGGACCAATTTTATTGCTCATACCGATTGGCCATTTTTCATCATGGGCAAACTGTATCGAATTTACATTTAAAAATGTCAAGAAGCAGATCAAAATAGATGAAGATGGGATTACTTTCAGAAACAGAAATAACAATGGACTATCACTTCTGCATATGGCTATTCACAGACAGACACTTGATAATTATTCACAACGTTACTGAGTCATTTAATTGGACTTCCTTCACATTGGAATGCCACTTTTTATGAAATTCTTCATGTTCTGTGTGTATGGGTATAAGTAATTTTGAATTACTGCCTTCAATTATTTTTTTAATCTGATCCCCCGAACCATGTCCAGATACATGTATGTGACTCCAATCTTTTTCTTTGAGTATTAGTCCAAAATGAAGTAGCCATCTTTTCACTCTTTCTTGGTCAAGTCGCATATCATCATCAAAGGGCTCGGTAGATGATCTGATGTAAACGGAATTGTCTTTTGGTCTAATGTCTATTAGCTCCTGAAGCTGAAAATCACTGCAATAAAATACAACATCCTTCTGATTTGACATCCATTAGTAACAAAATTTATCGAAATAGTCATTTTACATAAGTACTGATAAATGATCGTTTGCCGTATGAACTATTAATTGAAAGGAAAACCTGTTAGCAAAATAACAAATTACCTTACAAAATTTTATGGGAAGTATGCCAGTACCATATCTCTCAACAAGAATTTACTACTTTCGGGTTTGGTTGGTTTTATTGTTAGTCTAATCGTTGCATATATGTCTACGAAGTATTCCAATGATGATTTTACAACTTCTACATTAACTGTAATAGCCGGATTCATCTCTGCTAAACTAATTTTTATTATTCTTTTTCATCTTGATAATAAGAAGAAATATACAAAAAGATTTTCTGGCAAATTGAACTTTGATATTTTAAAACAAATAGCAACTAAGATGATATTTGCCGATGCTATATTTGATATTATTAATAATGTATCAAGGTTCTTCATTTTACTTGAATTGTTGAGAATAGAATATCAGCCAATACAAGCTGCAACAATAGCATCTATTATTGCCTCATGTTTCTCTTATTTAGCCATAAATCTAATTGTAGGACGTATACATGTATTTAGATTTAGGAAAAGGTTATTCTAAGTAATATCGCAAAATATCTATACCATCGATATTCAAAAAAGAAAACTTTAAAGCTAATGAATCTTATAATATCAAGTGGAATCCAGTAAAAGGACTAATTTTATAGCTCATACCGACGGCAGAAGACTTCCCCTAACAAAATAAATTGATTATCTACCTAGATTTTTGTCTTAATAGCAAAGCAACTATAGAAGTTCCAATGAATGGTGCGGTCAGGTATAACCATAAATCGCTGACAGCTCCTGAGAGCAATGCAGGTGCTAAAGACCTTGCAGGATTCATTGAGGCGCCGGAGATAAACGCCAAGAAGAAAATATCCAACCCAACAATTACACCTATTGCAATTCCACTGAAACCTTTCAGTCCTTTTGTATACACGACAAATAAAATGACAACCATCAATAAAGCTGAGGCCGCTACTTCGACAGCAAATATTTGAAATACCGAAAAATCATAGTTTGGGGCGTTAGCGCCCAAATTAGCATAGTTACCAATAACCAGTTTTACAAAGATGCTAGCAAGAAAAGCTCCAATTAATTCTGCTCCTATATAATTAATGAGTTCCTTTTTAGTGATATGCTTTGTTATTAGATATCCAATGGTAACTGCAGGATTAAAGTGCGCCATTGAAATTTTACCAAATAAGTAAACACCTAGAGAAACACCTACAAATGGAGCAAATGCAATAAACGAAATTCCTAGGGTTCCACCTAATTTAGCGTCTATTACTACTGAGCCAGTTGCAGATACCACTACAATAAAAGTGCCAATTACTTCTGCTAGGAACTTCTTTTGATTAGTTGTTAATTTCTGGCCCATTAAGGTCTGTAACAAGTTTTTTTACTCTCTCGTTAATCTCATCTCTTATCTCTCTCACCTTTTCAACTGATTTACCTTTAGGGTCTTCAATATTCCAATCTATCAAATTATGTAAAAATAAAGTTGGACATGACTCTTTCTCTATGCATCCCATATTTACTATCCTAGTAGAGCTTCGTATCATTTCTTCTGTGATTTCCTTTGATTTTTGACGACTGATGTCATCCCCTAATTCCTTCATTACTTCTACTACAACAGGATTAATTTCTGATATCGGTTTTGTTCCAGCACTTACAGCATGATACCCTTCTGGAGAATATTTATTAAAAAACGCTTCAGCCATTTGACTTCTTGCTGAATTTTCAACACAGACAAAAAGAATTGTGTTCCTTGGTACTTTGGGTTTCAAAAACTTCATGCTTACAAACCTGTTACCGCTTTAATAGTTAGACTTGTTATTTTCCTTCCACCAGTTTGCTCTTCATCCAAATAGTTTTTTTCGCCAACTATCTCTACATTTTGGAATCCTGCATCCTTAATACTTTGAATGTAATTTTGTTGAGTTAATGCTCCGTCAACACAGCTACACCAGTTCTCAGCATTAACTGAACCAGATGCGACTTCTTTACTTGTTACCAAATCAGAAATTATCATCCGGCCTTTGCCTGCTTTCTTTAAAATTCGATATACCTCTTTGAAAGCTTTAGTCTTGTCTGTCATCAGATTAATGACGCAATTACTTATTACCGCATCCACAGAGTTATCTTCAACAGGAATCCTTTTTTCAATATCTGCTTTTCTAAATTCTGTATTTGAAAATCCGTATTTGATTGCTGCCTTTCTTGCCCTATCTAGCATATCGTCAGTAAAATCAATACCGATGACTTTGACGTTGTGTCCCACTTGTGTGGATGCTAAGAAAACATCTATTCCCGCACCAGAACCTAAATCAACAATAGTTTCTCCTTGTTTCAAATTAGCATGACTAACAGGTGCACCGCATCCAAGGCCTAGTATAGATGACTCAGGTAATGATTCCAAAGCTTTATCATCATAACCAATAGCGATTGAAGAAAGTTTTGGATTGTAGTCGGCCGTATTGCAGCACTCCTGAGGTGAACAACAAGCATCTGAATTACCTACTAACGCGATTTTACCATATCGTTCTTTGATTTTTACCTTTAAATCATCTTTTTTCATTCATTATAGTTTACTTCAGAAACTATTTAAGTTGTCAAGAAGACTTTTGTAAAGTAGGGGACATTATGGAAACAAAAGGACAAGCAGTAAACCGTTTGCCGATGCTTAAGAACGAATGCAGTTTTGAAGGGTATGATGCCTCAACCCTAATGAAAGAGACCGAAAAAATACGCAAGTTAATTACCAAAAGGGGAACAATAGAGATGCTAATACCGCTCTGTTGCTCTACTAATCCTATAAGACACAAAGAATTTAGACAATTACTGAAAGGCGTTAGCAGTAAGACACTCGCCCGCAGATTAAAGGAATTAGAAAGAGGTGGAATATTAGAAAGACAAGCGTACAATGAGATACCGCCAAGGGTCGAATACAGGCTTACCTCTAAGGGACAAGAATTGGTGGAATCAATAATCAATCTATTGCAATGGATGAGAAAGTGGTCGAACTCTAAATCATGATGTGCAACAAATATCTTTATTTTCACATTTGGAATTTGCAGGTTCTTTTAGCCATATCGGACAAATTATAGAACCACAGCCTACACAGGTATAATCTGCTTTATTACATGCCCAATGATTACATATTTTAGTATTCAATTTTACTTCTATTTACCAACGGTCATTCCTTTGGTGTATATTTTTCCAATTAGAATATACAACGAAGTAGCAATTATTGCAACTTGGAGTCCGGCGACAATAGCATCCAACAATCCAATCGGTTCTGTTCCTAGACTAGATATCCCTACCGTTCTGGAAGAAAAATAAATTCCTAATAAAACCAATGAACCAACTATAGCAACCATATAAGGAATTTTACTGTTTCTTTTATCGAGTATCATCCATAGACCTATTGCAGCGTATCCAACCCCAGCACTGACTGAAAGTGGGAATTCAAGAGCCTTCCTTTGGTTTTCGGATGTTTCTTGATGAATGGTTTCTTCTGTTCCTTCGCCTCCTTCAATGTGTTCAGCTTCGTTAGTAGTCTGTTTTAGTGCCTCTTGTTGTTCTAGCCGTTGTTCCGGTGATTCACCTGATTCGTTGTGAATTTCAGCCGCTTCTTGCTCCTCATTGTGGCCAGATTCTGTAGTTTCCTCCTCTTGTCCTTCAACTAGCTGCAATCCAAGAGCTTCGCTACTTTCGATATTCTCACCAAATATTGCAACTAAAAAGTAGAGAGAAGATGTCGAGAACATCAAGAACGCTACAAAATAGATTAAAAAGGATTTCAACTAACGAGAATTATTAGGCTTTGTTCATAAACATTGTGAGAAAAGCTAAATA
>JAHEZK010000025.1 GCA_023251115.1 Nitrosomicrobium frigidum (SeqCode)
ATTGTTGTCGTCACCCTGTGGGACATCGCCTACATTACAGTACTCATCAATCTGTCCGTTTCCATCATTATCCTGGCCGTCTCCACATATCTCCTGTTCAGGACTTACTGGAGGAGATTGATTGTTGTCGTCACCCTGTGGGACATCGCCTACATTACAGTACTCATCAATCTGTCCGTTTCCATCATTATCCTGGCCGTCTCCACATATCTCGGGCCTTGCAACCTTTTCTTGAATCAGACTATCAATAAGCTGATTAATCATCTCATTAGTATTGGAGTTCGGATCTTTCTTTTCAGTAGTGGGAAAATAATCGTAAATAACTTGGTCGGCAGCCGATTTGTAAAAGGGATTATTTTTCGTGGCACTTTCAGATACGTAAGTAAACGGAAATCCTTCGGAGTTTTGCATTAGCTGAGGAATTGACAGATTAAATGAAAACAGTATAACCAATATTGCTGATACGAGCAAAGGCTTTGAATTCGGAATTCTCTTCATTTGAAAAGAGTCACCGCCAAAACATCATAAGTTATCATGAATACTAACAAAACAATGAAAGACTTGGATACTGGGTAAGACGTAATTTTATGTCTAGTAATTAGTTTTTTTACAGAATACACGTTTTGATACTTGAAAACAAGATATTAATACAAAAGCATAATTTCTACCTAAATTAGGTTTCAATAGTATTGAACATAAAACTCTTTTTTAGTATACAAACATAACTATCTTTCTTAATAATTATCAATTTTTCTATGACAATTAACTCGAAGATTTTGAAATAAGTATATCATGAATTAAAAAAATCAAATTCAAAGAATTTCGGATTTTCCATATGGGGCCTGAGATATTTGACGCACTAACTCAATACTATAACTATAACTTTAATATAGTGTCCAAGATTGATATATCTACTTAAATTCAGTTGTATTACTACAATATTCACGACATAATAAAAGTTCAATCGGATGTAGTTCTGTATGAGCTGGAATACTTTAAATCAGAAGTATTTGAGAACCCTGATTTGGCTGTTAGAACTTTGGACTCTCTCCCCGGAGGACTGAGAATTTCTAGAAAGATAATAGAAGATAGATCTACAAATTCGCATAAGATACTCTATACAGAACATTTTGGGTCATTAGGCGCTCAATTTAGTATCAATTTTGGAGAGAAAATTGAAGTAATTATTAATAAATTGATATCAAAATCCAAACATGTGCTTTATGTAAACCTGGTAGAACCATTACTTCGCTTCCTCTTCATTTCAAGAGGATTTATACTACTACATTCTGCATGTCTGGACAAGAATGAATCCGGATTACTCATGTCGGCACCTCCGGACACCGGAAAAACCACGACAGTTTTAAAATGTGTGAAAAATGGATTCTCATTCTTATCTGACGACATGACTATAATTAAATTGCCTAATCAAGCGATGTGTTTTCCTAAACCAATGACTATAAGTTCACACACTTTTAAAACTGCCGTGAGTGTTTCTAATACGCGTGACACTGAACGCAGCATGAGGGTACGAAGCTTGGTTCATTCAAAAACAGGTAGATCATTTATGCACAAGTTAGCCAAGCTAAATGTGCCCATCTTTACTATTAATACACTTGGTCAATCAATAGTTAGACCACCGAAATATAGCATAAATACAATTTTGCAAGATGCCATCATAAAGAAAGTTACTCGAGTGGATAGTCTGTATTTCCTGAAGAGGGAAGGTAATGAGTTTATTCAACTAGATACTGATACCGCTCTTGATCTTGCTGTTGAAAATAGTGACGATGCGTTTATTTTCCCGCCCTATGCTGAGTTACTGAAATATATTACTATAAACGGAAAAACCGCATTAGAATTACTGGAGGAAGAAAAGAAATTATTGCTTGCATTCCTGTCTGGAATTAGCTGCTACATGGTTAAAAGTGAAACAAGAGCATGGTTTAATATGATTTCAAAATACACTGAAAATAAAGCGTAATTTGAATGGTCTACATGAATTCTCCCACAATCATCAAAATTTTACCGTTAATTAATTTCGACTACTGGAGATGAATCAAGATATTCAAATCGGTTCGTCATCATGAAGGACTAATCTATATTACTTTAGGTAATTTTGTAGGGGCAACTCTCACAGGGATATTCTGGTTGTTACTTGCCATGTTTCAGGAAGTTCACGATTATGGACAAATAAACTATGTGATAGCCATTGCCTCCCTCTCCTCTAGCGTATCGTTACTTGGACTCAATACTGCAGTAACCACTCTAATTCCGCAGGGTCACAAGCAAATTGACATACAGGCAAATCAAGTTATCCTAATTTCAGCAACGATTTGCGCAATTATTGCGTCTCTCTTTAATTGGATACTGGGATTGTTTGTGCTAGGGATGGCTTTCTGGATGATGTCCTCTTATGAGCTTTTGAGTAGAAAGTTATACTCTAAGTACGCTATTAACATAATCGGTTCGAGAGGTTCTCAACTTGTCTTGTCAATGATACTCTATAGTTTTTTTGGACTTAACGGAATAATTATTGGATTTATAATTTCTTTCTTTGCTTTTAGCTTTACATATTTTAGGACTATTCCACAATTTAGTAAACGTTTTAACAACATAAAAAAGGAGTTCAAAACTTCGTTGCATCTATACTCGTATAACCTTTCCAATGCATTGCTATTGTATTTTGATAAAATAATTATTGCTCCTATCTATGGTTATACAATTTTGGGTTATTACCAATTGGGTTTTCAGTTTTTGATGTTTTTTAGTATGATTTCAGTCAGTTTTTATCAATATCTGATACCAGAAGAGTCAAGTGGAAGGAAAAGAAACAGATTAAGGATATATGGAATTGCACTTTCGATAATTATAACAATCTTGGTGTTTGTTTTTGCACCCACAATTCTAGAACTCTTCTTTCCAAAGTACATTAATTCACTTGATTCCATAAGGATTCTAAGTTTTGGCATAATTCCAATGATGATAACAGGTACATTGAATTCAAAGTTCTTGGCCATGAAGCGTACTCGTTATGTTTTGTTTTCATCAATAACCTATCAAGTAACACAAATAATTCTTATCATGATTCTTGGTAAATTCTTAGGGATTAACGGAATATCATTATCCGTAGTGATTGCAATGGTTTTTCAAATAACCTTTCTTGGTATAGCCCATTTACACCTAAATAAAAATAGTAAACAAAGTAGACCAACCAGTACTTGAATTGAATCAAATCCCGTTGAATAATCTGTCCCAATTCCTATTGGCCTAGACCATTTTTTTATCTTACTGAATTTTATGATATCTAGTAGATTTCAAATTATGGAATGAGTTAATTTATTATTATGATTTTAATATGTAACTTCAAGGAGTTTCGATGTTCTGGTGGATGTTTTTACAAATTAATGTATTATCATTGTTTGTTTTATCGTCGCAGTCGTTACTTTGTACTGTACTGATATGAACACCAATTGGGGTATTATCGCCAGTAACAGTTAGACTGTTTATGACATTTTGCAAATCATTTAGACATAGACTATTATTATCGCCATTTTTTGTATCGTCGCAATCGTTTACTTGCTTCGTATTTATGTCATAGTTAATTTTATTATCATTACCGATAACATCAATGGAATCAAGGAAATTACTGCTATTATTGGAGCAGTCCGCATTGTTGTCACCACTACCTGTTTCATCACATTTTTGAATCTGATCTACATTGATGTTCGAGATAAATTTATTGTTCTTGCCAATCATGCTAATTTGATCAGTTACAGTTTCATCTACATTTGAACAATCAGCCTTATTTGCTCCAGCATCATATTCGTCGCAGTCATTTTTGTGATTTGAATCTGTCACAATATCTACCTTGTTTTGAAATGGATCAATAACACCATATACATTACTACCTACGATGCTGCTGAACAACGCGCCGATTACAACTAAAAGTATGGACGGAGCCAAAATTCTAACTGAGTTCATTATTAATTACTCGTTCTATTCTATATTATAAATAAAATTGGGTAGAAGATATTATAAGATGATTGTGCAATTATTTCGTGTAATTTGATTCTATAATTTCTACTGAAAGAAAAAACCGAATCTTGAGACATAATAAACACGTTAGAAAATCACAGTTTAAGTCTTTGCCACTTTTAGGATATAATAATGACTTGTTTACTCTTTCTCTTTTTCCGGGTCTTTATCAAGTGTCCAGGGAAACCAATGTCCAATGATTTTTGCCCAGTCGATTTTCAAAGCAAAATAAATTATTACACCTAGGATTGCAACACTTGCAATAGTTACTACTATTAAGTAATCCATGTTTGTTGAATTTGACATCAGGTTGTTTACAAACGGTTTTCCGAAATAGATAGCTCCTAGTACAAACATTTCATTAAATGCAAATTTTCCCAAAAACGTTGCAATGGCAAATTTCCAAGGGCTATATTTGGCAAGGCCCAATGGGATATATACTATATCATCAGGTATTGGACTTACAGCAGCAATAAATGCACCTATTGCACCATATCTGCCTAGTAATCTCTGTAAAGGAATCATTTTTCCCTTAATTTTTGAACTTAACATATTTCTACCATAATAACTTGCATAAAAAATGACTAATTTTGCGACTACCGCTCCAATTGCGCTTGAAAGCGAAATTAAAGTTGGATCTAAATTATCATTAAAAGCTGCTGTAATCAATACTGGGAAATAGGGGATAGGTACAAAAACAATTATACTTCCAACAAAACTAATTAGTAATATACCTAAATATCCAAAATCATCGTAGAATGAAAATAATTGGTCAATATTCAATTCTTCTCAGAACTTGAATCTCTTTCCTAATATGCTCTACCAAAATACACTTCAGTGGTCCCTTCTTTTCCGCAGGCAATGCATGAAGAAATATTCTTTCTAGTATTAAATGGAATGATTCGAATATCTGCTGTTGTCTTTTCTTTCACAAGATCCTCGCATTCTCTCTTCCCACACCAACTGCAAGCGACAAAACCTCCAGTTGAGTCAAGCAATGAAAGCAATTCATCTAGATGCGTTGCATTTCTTGTGTTTGTCACGAGATAATTTTTCGCAAGATTATACATGTTAGATTGTATATTTTCTAAAATTGACAATGTCTCGTTTACAAGATCTTTTTCTTTGACATAAAATCTTTCCCTAGTATCCCTCCTTATTAACTCGACTTTTTCTTCTCGAATATCTCTAATTCCAATATTTACTCTTAATGGCACTCCTTTCATCTCCCACTCATTAAATTTCCATCCTGAGGTATACTCGTCTCTATCATCTGTATAAGCGCGTATGTTCGAATCCTTTAATTTATTTTCTAACTCATATGCTTTTTGTTTCACAATTTCTTTACTTTCGTCCTTATAAATAGGAACAATGATTACCTGAGTTGGCGAAATCTTGGGGGGCAAGATAATACCCTTGTCGTCGCCATGAACCATAATTAAGGCGCCAATAACCCTCCAGGAAATTCCCCAGGAGGTTTGCCATACAAAATGTTCAGCAGTATCTTTGTCAAGGAATTTTATTTCAAATGGTTTTGAAAAATTTTGATCCAAATTATGTGAGGTGGCCATTTGCAATGCTTTTCCATCTGGCATAAGTGATTCCAGGCAAGTAGTATATTTTGCACCAACAAACTTTTCTTTGTCTGTCTTGAGTCCAGAGACAGTTGGTATAGCAAGATATTGTTCTATAAGCATTTTGTAAAGATCAAGTATCATCCTTACTTCATCGCTAGCCTCTTTTTCATTGCTGTGTGCAGTATGCCCCTCCTGCCAAAGAAATTCTGAATTTCTAATTAGCGGTTTGGTTGATTTTATTTCAGCTCGCAGAGCACTATTCCAAAAATTCAATTTTAACGGTAAATCTCTGTAACTTGATATCCATTTTGAGAACATAGAATATGCCAGGGTTTCTGAAGTCGGTCTAACTGCTAATTTTTCACCAAGATCATTATTTCCTGATTTTGTCACCCAATAAACTTCGGGCATAAATCCCTCAAAATGATTCTTTTCAACGGTAAGGAGGCTTTCAGGGATTAATACTGGAAGAAAACCATTTTTGTGACCGGTCTTTTTAAATTGGTCGTCAAGTATTTCTTTAATGTTCTCCCATATTGCATATCCATACGGACGAAGTATTATGAAACCTTTACCCGGTGAATAGTCTGCGATACCGGATTTTAACACACATTGAGTATACCAATCACTGAAATCAACTGATTTTTTTACTGTTATCCCTAAGTCTTTTGTCAAGTTACATAACTACGAAGATCTAAGGTGTTTTATGTAAGAGGTTCTCCTTTACAATAGACTTTGCCCATTATTCTGCTATGAAAGTTACTACATACGTAGCACTGTATGAATCCCAATTCCTTTTTAAAAACTGGACAATCAACAGCCTCCATTTTCATTCTTTTTAGCATTTTTGGACTCACTCCCTTTAACTTTAGTTTTCCCTTATCATCCATCATTCCAATAGCATGCAGCTCAGATTTCGCCCTGTCATCTAGCTTGATACTTTTTTCTACTCCCTTTATGGGAACAATGAATTTTGTATCCGTACTCTCCGCACTCATAAATGTCTAATGATGTTTAGTTCATCTATATGATGCTTGCTATCTGTGTATTTTTTTATGTGAGAAACTATTGTACTGATACGTCATAGTTAGAAATAAAACTTAGGGTGTGAAATGATTATTTATTCGATAATTGTGAATAAAATATGGATGATTATTACGGGATCCTTGAGTTAAACAAAAACGCTTCAGATGATGAAATAAGAAGATCATTTAGGATGCTTGCATTGAAGTATCATCCAGATAAAAATAAGAATGCAGGATCCAAGGAAAAATTTATGAAAATAGTTGAGGCGTATGAAGTATTATCCGATGCTACTGGTAAGAAAAACTATGATGAATCAATTACTATAAAAAAGAATACTCCTAAATATGATTTTTCTTGGACACCATCGGCCGATTTTGATAAAGTTTATAGCTATACGAGGATTAAGAACACCTATGTTGGAGGGGGAATTTGGGACATTGGTGAAAAGGCAACTAAGGGGATGTGGAAGGCAACGATTATACTTCTTGCGGCACTTGCTTCTATGACGCTACTAATTGTGTTCCTTCCTTAGACAGATTGGAATTATACTCTTTTCCCCTTCTTAGGGGAAGTAGGTCTATTCTTAACCGTATACTTATACCAGAAGAACGCCGCCAACGCCAAATTTGCAATTGAAGCAAGCAGGAAAACTGGAGAATTAGTCTGAGTAAATACTGCAATCCCGTAAATTCCAAAAATCATTGCAGCGATTGATAAAAATTTTAGCTGAGTAGTTGAAATTGGCAACCATATTCAAATGCATTAATCAGTATAAAAGTCAAACTACTATGTAGCAATTTTCATTGAACTTGCGAACTAATTTGTAAACCCGACCTAATCTATAATGGATTACAAATTGGAATTGGTTCGCGCTTATGTTGAGATTTTCTTATCATATCAACTACTAATTTTATCTTTTTCTTACTTTGGTCGCAGCTGCCAAGGTCATTATTGAGATAATATTGCAGTATGATATCTAACTCGCTATAGGAAAGACCAAGTTGTTTTTCTGCTAAATGTCCCTTCCATAATCTTGGACTACTCGGTTGTTTGATAATACGATTTGGAAGTCCTAGTTCCTTACCTAATAACTTCACTTGGCTCTTGTAGAGTCCTGCTATAGGGAGCAAATCAGCTCCTCCATCACCAAATTTAGTAAAATAGCCTATCATTAGTTCGCTCTTGTCAGATGTTCCTAATACGAGTAGATCACTTATACCTGCATAGTGGTATAGCAATGTCATTCTAAGTCTTGCCGAAATATTTCCTGCAGATATTTTATTCTTTGGGAGATGGCTTAGCAAATTGGTTTTTGCACTTTCGAAATGAATTTCATTGTAATTGACTTTCAATTCATTTGCAAGATAACGGGCATTATCAGTGTCCTTTTTTGGTGTAACTCCTCCCTCTGGCATAATCAGAGCCATTATCCTATCTTTTTTTATGGCTTTGGTTGCCAATACCAGACATACGGATGAATCTAGACCACCACTCAGTCCAATAACAATCCCATTCTTCTTTCTTAATTCGACTTGTTCTGAAATAAATCTTGTAATTTTGTGTGAAACTTTTTTGTAGTTTAAAGAAAGAAAATCTTGATACATTATTATTTTGCTACCGGGGGTTTGGAGAACGTATTACTTTGATCTAGGTGATAATTAATGGATACCTGAGGGTCTTTCTGTTTACCTGTTAAAATTCCTACTACGATATCGTCCTTTTTTATTATCTCCTCTTTTCTGAGCTTTCTTATTCCCGCGGGGACCGCCCCTGAGGCCATTTCGCAATCAAATCCGTTAAGTCCAACCAAAGCCATGGCATCACTCATTTCTTTGTCTGAGACCTGCGCTACAATACCATTTGTAAATGCAATTGATCTTAATGCTTTTATCAAGTTGGCAGGCTTGCCTATCTGTATTGCTGTGGCTTTTGTATGAGGTCTAATGCCATTTTTGTCTTTTTCAATGTAGTATTCTCTAATCAAACTCATATCAGGTCTTCCGTTATTCCATGCTAGTTTTTTACTGCCAAACAGTCCATTGGTCAACTCATAAAACGTATTGGCACCCTCTGAATTAACGACTAATAATCTTGGAATTTTTTTTATCCATCCAAGCTCGTAAAGTTCCATAAGAGCCTTGCCACAACTAGACGTATTTCCTAATGCACCTCCCGGATAAACAATCCAGTCCGGTGGATTCCAATCAAGGTATTCTAATGCTCTGTAAACTATTGTCTTCTGTCCTTCAATCCTGAAGGGGTTGATGGAATTTACCGTGTACGCGCCTAGGTGTTGAGCTTGATTCAATGAATAAGTGAGGGCATCATCAAAGTTGCCGTCAATCTCAATCACCTGAGCGCCAAACTGGAATGCTTGAGCTAGTTTGCCCGGTGCTATTTCTCCCTTTGGTACAAATACATCACATTCAATATTTTCATTTGCAGCATACATTGCCGCAGATGCCGAGGTATTTCCTGTAGAAGCACAAATGATCCTCTGCATGTTTATCATTTTTGCATGAGTAACGGCGGTCGACATTCCGTTGTCCTTGAATGAACCACTAGGGTTGTATCCTTCAGGCTGTAGTAACAGTGAATCGTTGTTCATTAGGGAATATTCTGAGACCTTTTTCATTTTGTATGGTTTAGATTGCCTACCTTCAGAACCATCGAGTGAAACAAGTATCCTAGAACATTGATCAAAATCTTCTGTATCTAGATGTGCAAAATTAATTAATTCTCGAAATCTCCACACCCCGCTTTCATTGTAAATGTTTCCTCCATGGTTTCTGCGCTGGTAAAAGACCTCAACTAATTCCCGGGAATAATTTTTTTGGTAGATAATATCCAAAAACGAGCCACACTTGCAAACAAGGGTATTATTATTGATTTCATAAGTCAGATTACACGACGGATTTATGCATTTTTTGAATGGTTTGCCTCCCCTATCATCCATAGATTATTTCCTAAAAAAAAGATATTTAGACGTTTACGACTTGCGAAATCAGGAAATGTATAATTCATGAGGGAGGAAAAGCTCCGCAGGTATAACAATACTTGGGATACGATAAGCAGGAGCTGCAAAACGAACATCGATTTGTATCACACGACTCTCTTGCAGGACTTCCAAAAAATGATTCATAAACCCTGTAATAATAGAGATGCTCCTTATTTTTCACTTTGACTTTGTCTACTAGGACCCGTTCTGATTCGGTCTCAAACTCTTCATCATCTATTAGGTCGTGAAACTTGACTGAAATTTTTTCAAATCCCGATCCTTGTTCCAGAGCCATCTTGTTTCTCCAAACTGTCGACCCAAGCTCTTCTACAAACGTTTTTCTTAGAATGAATTTTCCCCACTTCTTGTTTTCATATTCTCCCACTTTTTCATTAATTTCAATCGAAGTGGCCAGGTCGTAAAGTGGTTTTTCCAAATATGGTGTGTTGACCACTACACCCAATGTTTCTCCGATTTTTCGTGAAGAGAACCTCATTATAGTCCACAGATCCTCCAAAATTAACTGTAATTTTCGCAAGTTTGAGAAGTGCCTATGCATGTAGTTGTATCCAGCGAATAATTCATCAGCGCCATCCCCTGTGACTATGCTCCTGAAACCCTGATCTTTTGAAGTTTTTATGCCAAAATATATGACAGCTGAATTCCTTATTTCCAAAGGATCAAATGTCTTGAATGTTTTGACAATATGTGGTACTACCTTCACAATATCATCAAAATCTACAACACATTCAACATGATTTTCGCTATATTTTCTTGCTATTTTTCTTGCATGCTCCAGATCTGCTGAATCAGTTCCCAAAGACGTCACAATGCTTAGTTTAGGCTTCATTAAACAAGCCAGGATACTGCTATCTAATCCACCCGATAAGAGCAAAGAACTATCAGAGTATTTATTCACAATTTCTTTCAGCTTTTCTCTTAGGGCTCTTTGCGTATATGAAAGCGACAATATTTGATAAGACTAGTGGTACTTGCGAATAAAAATTTGGCTATGAATAAGAATTCATTTCATTGCATCTGTTCCATTGTGTTCACGTAATAGTTCCAAACCTTCCTTTGTGATGTAGTACTGCTTGGATTTTTTTATAACATACCGAACCATTCTACCAAGATGATAGTAAATTGAACCCGTGGAGAGATCCGTCGCATATTTTATTTCAGTAAATCCCGCTGATCCATCACTGTCAACGATTGCCTGCAAAATTTTTATTCGTGTTCTCCTCGCGCGGAGCTGTGTTTCACCAATCAACAAAAATTTTATGTTAATAAATTATTTATGCCTTTCTGAATAATTAATTTAATATAATTGCTAAAAATTAATTGTTTCGTCAATATAAAAGAATTTGTTGTTCTATAGTATATGATTTGAGCTATTAGATGGACACAAGTATAAATAGAAACAGCATATTACTTCACTTTAATGCCGGTTGATCCTGTATGTGGAATTGAAATGGATGAAGATCTCGCTACTATCCACGAGTACGATGGAAAAAAATACTATTTTTGTTGTGAGGGTTGTAAGAGCATATTCGCAAGAAAACCTGGCAAATATTCAAAAAGACAATAAATCCTAATTGAACATTGTTATATGAATTAGTTTTTCTAGTCATAACTAATTAACCTAACAAAAGATATTCGATTCTGTTAGCTATTTACCATTGTCATATTACAATATTGAACTTGTATGCAATAAGTGTGGGAGCTTGAATAACCGGATATCAAACTTGAAATCAGTTCGTGATATGTTAAAGCCTTTAAACAGTATGTGTAAAGGTTGTGGAATCTCACTAAATCCCTTCGATTTCTCTATATCTGCTGAAAGAAGATATGAGAAATTTGTCTAGCTAAACCGAGCTATCTTTTTAGTATACTTAATTAAGTATAATGGCGTATTCAAAATATTTTATCTCCCGATGTTAACTACTTCGAGGACTCAAGTGTTCAAATTCATTTTCATTCCTAATTTTATAATAAGAATCTGCAACATTGGTAAACAATCCAACTTCAATTACTCCGGGAATATTTTTCAAGTCCCTTTCTACGATTTTTAAATCATAATATTTTGGTAACAATGTGTCATAAATAATATTGCCATTTTCACTTATGAATGGATAACCCTTATCAAGCAAACGTAGAATTGGCGAACATCCCATTTTCTCTAGTTTCTCAAATACGTAATTTCTTCCAAAGGGGGTAACCTCAATTGGGACTGGCATGTTTAGTGTCTCAACAAACTTGCTAGATTGAGCAAAAATCACAAATTTTTGTGATGATGAAATTAGTATTTTCTCCTTCAACAGTGCGCCACCGCCTCCCTTAACCATATTAAAGGATGAATCAATCTGGTCAGCGCCATCCAATACAACGTCGATTTTATTTGTTTTATCTTGCTCTATTATTTTTAGCCCCATTGATTCCGACACGAGTCTTATTTGAAGAGAGGTCGCAACAAATTGCAAAGATTTTTTATAATCCAAGAGATCAAGATTTCGTATAATGTTCTCTACAGTGCTTCCACTGCCCAGCCCTATGATACTTCCCTTAAAGATGTATTTATCAAAAAAGTCTTGCGAGATTTTGATAAATTTCTTATATTCAGAAGATGGATTATCCTTATCTTTGGAGCTCATTTGATGAAAAGAAACTATTCATATCTACTTTAATCTTTCAGCAGATTCAGGATTACGATTTTGTTCCTATGTAATTATGCTTATTATTTAACAAGAATATATTCCCTTAAGAATCGGTTACAATCTAATTGAATTGACAACGAGTATATATACGAAGTATCAATGAATATTCGTACAATGGCTGAAATGAGTGGTGCAAAGGCACTAATGGATTCCCTGGAAAAAGAAGGAGTTGACATAGTTTTTGGACTTCCAGGTGGGGCAAATTTGCCCATTTACGATGCCTTAGTTGACGCTAATTTTAGGCACGTTTTGGTAAGACATGAACAATCTGCCGCTCATATGGCTGATGGTTATGCTAGAATAAAGCGGAAAGCCGGAGTATGTTTGGCTACATCGGGACCTGGTGCAACAAATTTGATTACAGGTATCGCAACTGCTTACGCAGATTCTTCACCACTAGTTGCAATAACAGGGCAGGTGCCCCTAAACATGATTGGAAAGGATGCTTTTCAAGAAACAGATATCATCGGTGTTGCTAATCCGTGCACAAAATATGCCTTTCAACCAAGACATGCAACCGAAATTCCTGAAGTCGTAAAAAAGTCATTCTATATTGCAGAAAGTGGCAGACCAGGCCCGGTGCTAGTTGATATTCCAAAAGACGTTCAACAAGAGGTAACAGAAATAAAGTTTCCCGACCTAATAAAAGTTAGAGGATACAAACCGATAGTTGATCCAGATCTCTCAAATGTAGGAAAGGCTGTTGAACTATTGGTTTCAGCTCAAAGACCTATTATTATGGCGGGTGGCGGAGTAATTTTATCAGGTGCATTCTCAGAGCTTCAAGCACTTGCTGAACTAATTATGGCACCTGTCGTTACCACATTCAAGGGCAAGGGTGCATTTCCTGAGAATCATCCGCTTGCTATGGGGCCCATAGGAATGCATGGACATGCTGAAGCAAACAGAATAATACTTGAAGCAGATTGCATACTTGCGGTTGGTGCAAGGTTCTCGGATCGTTCTGTGGGAAGGTTCGATGAATTTGGTAAAGGTATGAACATAATACATCTTGATATAGATCCAGCTGAAATTGGAAAAAACAAGTCAGTTGATATTGCAATTGTTGGAGATGTAAAATCAGCACTGAGGACAATGGTTAAGATGTTGTCCAAGGTTGCTGCAAAGAAAAGCTCTGATAATCAATGGCTTAAGCGAAGAAAAGAACTAATCGACTATTTTTCGCAAAATATTAAGGATTACCCTAGAGCGATGACTGCTAGAAAAGCACTCAAAAAGTTGAGAGAGCTATTGCCAGCTGAGTCTATAGTAACAACGGAAGTAGGTCAGTGCCAAATGTGGACTTCCTTGCATTTTGATGTTATTGCTCCTGGGACCTTTTTTAGCTCCACCGGATTAGGAACTATGGGATTTGGTTTTCCTGCATCAATCGGAGCAAAGGCTGCCAGACCTGATGTACATGTAGTTGATGTGGCAGGCGATGGGTCGTTCAATATGACTGAAAATTCCTTGGCAGTTTCCGTGCTGGAGAATTTACCTGTGCTAGTATTCTTGTTGAATAACGATATGCTTGGAATGGTCGCTCAATGGCAGAGAACTTTTTACGACAGGAGGTACATGGGTGTGCATCAAAAGAGTTGTCCTGACTATGTCAAGATTGCAGAGGCATACGGAGCTAATGGATTAAAGGTTCAATCAATGGATGAATTAGAAAAAGCAATAAAGAGTGCACTCAGAACGGAAGTAGCCACAGTAATAGATATTACTATAGATCCCGAAGAAGACGTCTATCCTTTTGTTGCTCCCGGAACTGGACTTAAAGATATGATAACAGGTGCATGATATTTGAGTTCAACTGAATACAAAAACAAACCACTCTATATCATCTCATCACTTGTTGAAAATAAACCAGGAGTATTATTTCGAATAACCAATCTCTTTAGGGCGAGAAATTTCAATATTGAAAGTATAACAGTAGGTATTACCGAGAAACCAGACTTGTCGAGAATGACGATTACTACAAGAATAGACGAAGCTATACTAGCTCAATTAGTGAAACAACTGCGAAAACTCATTGATATTGTTGAAGTAGAGGTTTTGGATATCAATAATACGGTCTATAGGGAATTGGCACTCATAAAGATCAGAGCAAAAGACTTTACCAATAGAAACGAGATTATCAATTTCGCAAATGTTTTTAGAGCTAACATATTAGACATCGGCAAGGAGTCTGTAACCGTAGAGGTCATTGGGACACCCGATAAAATAGATGCATTTAAGAATCTAATAATACAATATGAAATAGTTGAAATGGCAAGGACCGGTGTTTCCGCTCTTCAGAGAGGAGAATGATTTATGGAATCTCAAAAGGTAAGAATATTTGATACCACACTGAGAGATGGTGAGCAGACACCCGGTGTTTCTATAACACCAGAACAGAAGTTGAATATTGCAATGAAACTATCTGAATTGGGCGTAGATACAATAGAGGCTGGATTCCCGGTAGTATCTGACGGTGAAAAGCAAGGAATAAAGAACGTTGTAAAGCAGAAATTGGATACAGAAGTCTGCGTATTGGCAAGAACTGTCAAATCAGACATTGATTCAGCGATAGACTGCGGCGTAAATTATGTTCATACATTCATTGCGACGTCGGATATTCATATGCAATACAAATTAAAGATGTCTCGGGAACAGGTTTTGCAAAAAGCACTGTGGGCTGTGGAATATGCAAAGACGCATGGACTAAAAGTCGAATTTTCTGCAGAAGATGCAACAAGGTCTGATAGAAAATTTCTCATTGATGTTTTTAAAGCTGTCAGCGGAGCAGGAGCAGACAGGATTGACATTCCCGACACAGTTGGATATTCAACTCCCGAATATATGACGTCACTTGTTCAGGAGATTAGATCAAAGATGAATACTCCAATTAGTGTACACTGTCATAATGATTTTGGTCTAGCCGTTGCAAACTCAATTGCGGCAATAAATGCCGGAGCATCTTGTGCACATGTTACCATTAACGGACTTGGTGAAAGAGCAGGAAATGCTTCCCTAGAAGAATTCGTCATGGGACTACAGTGTTTGTATTCTATGAAACATAATATTAAAGTAAATTTGCTCTATGAGATTTCAAAATTTGTATCAAATACAATGGGCGTCATAGTGCAACCCAATAAAGCGATAATAGGAGAGAATGCTTTTGGCCATGAATCCGGCATCCATACTCACGGTATTATAAATAATCCATTGACATATGAACCGATTAGTCCTGAATTAGTTGGCAGAAAAAGGTGGCTCCAGGCAGGTAAGCATGCTGGCACTCACGGGATTCGAGCAATTCTGAATGATTTTGGGATTCAACCTACAGAAGAACAGTTGCATAAAATAATTGAAAAACAAAAAAACATAGCAGATAAAGGAAAATCTATTACCACATCACAACTTTTGTCAATTGCAGGTGAAGTAATGGGTAGCAGTAAATTTGAAGAGAAATTCAAACTTTATGATTTTCATATTGTTACTGGTATGAATATCATTCCTACTGCAGTGATACGGTTGAACACACATGGTAAAGACTTTATAGCATCAGAAACTGGCGTTGGGCCTGTAGATGCGGCTCTCAAAGCAATACAAAAAATTGCAGTAGATATGGCAAATATTCGAATAAGGGAATATCGACTTGGATCTATAACCGGAGGATCAGATGCAATGGCAGAAGTTACGATAAAGGCAGAAGACCTAGACGGTAATATTGTTTCTTCCAGAAGATCTGGTGAAGATGTAGTAGTTGCATCCGTAGAAGCAATGATCGACGCAATAAATAAACTAATGCTAAGAAGGGTTCTATATACAAAAAATTAAGTTCAATTTGATTTAGGTTCATAATTATTGACAAGATATAGTATTTCATTGGTTAATGGGGATGGAATTGGTCCTGATCTCGCAAATTCAGGAACAATACTATTGAATAAGATTAGCGATTTTTCTGACATAAAATTTGACATTGTGGGTGTAGAGGCTGGGGACAATGCTTTAGCCAAATACAACAAGGCATTGCCGGATTTTTCATTTGATATCATAAAAAAATCAGAGGTTTGTTTGAAGGCACCCGTAGGGGAACATGCAGCAGATGTAATTCTTGTTCTTAGACGATATTTTGACTTGTATGCCAACATAAGACCTGCAAAGTCATACCCTAATGTAAAATCCCTTCATCCCTCGGTGGATCTGGTGATTGTCAGAGAAAATACCGAAGATGTTTACCTGGGCTGGGAATTTCCGATAGGAGATGATGCAGTGGTAGGTATACGACTAACAACTGCAGAGGCGTCAAGAAAAATTGCAGAGTACGCGTTTGAAGAAGCAGTAAGGAGAGGTGTCAAAAATGGGCAGAAAAAGGTTGTTTGTGTTCACAAGTCAAACGTTATGAGGTTAGGAGATACCATGTTTTCCAGAATTAGTAAAGATGTTGCAAAAAAATACCCTGATGTCGAATTCAGTGAATCTTATGTTGATGCATGCGCTATGAATTTGATTAGAAATCCAGAAAAATTTGATGTAATTCTGACAACAAATCTGTTTGGTGACATCCTGTCAGATGAGGCAGCACAGGTTGTAGGCGGTCTGGGATTGGCACCTGCAGGTAATATTGGAAAAAAATTCGCCATATTTGAACCAGTCCATGGTGCAGCATTTGATATTGCAACCAAGAATATTGCCAATCCATCTTCAATGTTCTTGTCAATAAAGATGATGTTCGAATGGCTAGCTGATAAAAATAAGAATAATGATCAAGCTACTCTAATGGACCTGGGAAGGAAAATAGAAAATACATTAATGAGTCTCCTCAACGAGAACATAAAAACAATAGATATGGGAGGCAAGATGCCTACTGACGACTTTACAAAGACATTTGTATCGCGACTTGTATTATAATTTTGTATAGTATTTTATACACTGTTCGTAACTGATACTCGTAAGTAGACTTGATTTAGTTGACAAATGAATAATAGACTATGCCAAGTAAGGTCGTTTAATTCTCGTTTACTGATTCCTCTATTCTTTGCTTTACTCTTTACTTTCAGGTGGTGCTTGACAGAATTCCGTCAAAACTCCGTTCATTGATTTTGGATGTATGAAAGTTATTTTCCTACCATATGAGCCGGTTCTAATATTTCCAATCATTCGAGTTCCATTGGCAATTGCTCTCTCAACATCATTTTCAATATCATCTGCAGTAATGGCTATATGGTGTATTCCTTCTCCACGATCTGTCAAGAATTTTTTTATTGGACTGTCATCCGCAGTAGGCTCCATCAATTCTATTCGAGTGTCTTGCAATTTCAAAATGGCAACTTTGACCCTTTCTGTAGGAACGTCTTCAATGTCAACTTTATCAATTTTTAGGATCTTTTCATAGTTCTTTAATGCCTCGGCTACGCTGTTTACTGCTATTGCAACATGATCAACTCTCATTCCATTTCACCTCTAAAAAGAGAATTTTGGTTCGTATTTTCCAAATATGTCAACAAAAACATCACTTATTTCACCCAGTGTAACACGAGCTTTTACTGCGGAGATGATATGAGGCATAAGATTCTCGTGTTCTTTTTCTGCATATTTTTGCAATTTACTTAGCTCAGAATTTACTCTAGTCAAGTCCCGGCTTTTCTTAAAGTCCTTTAAATTATTTACTTGGCGAGTCTCTATTTCCGGATCGATAGTATTTAATTTCGGTTCCACATCGTTTTGGTCTTGAAATTTATTCACGCCTACAATCACCCTATCATTGTAGTCTATTTCTTTCTTTAACTGGTAAGCATTACGTCTTATTTCCTCTTGAAAGAAACCTTTTTCTATAGCCGCTAGTGAACCTCCAATTTTTTCTATCCTCTTGAGATATTTCTCTACTCCCTCCTCTATCTTGGATGTAAGATACTCTATGTAATGCGAACCTGATAGGGGATCTACAGTTTTAGTTACTCCAGTTTCGTTTGCTATAATCTGCTGAGTCCTTAATGCAATCTTGACCGATTCTTCAGTTGGAAGAGCCAGTGCTTCATCCCTAGAATTTGTATGTAGGGACTGGCATCCCCCAAGAACTGCCGACAAGGCTTCCAATGTAACCCTGACCACGTTGTTATCGACTTGTTGTGCTGTGAGTGATTCACCACTTGTTTGGACATGAAAGCGTAAATGGGTTGATTTATCGCTTTTGGCGCCAAACCTTTCTTTCATGATCCTTGCGTATATACGACGCGCAGCTCTAAATTTTGCCACCTCTTCGAAGAATTCCATCGTGCAGCAGAAAAAGAACGATAAGCGCGGAGCAAATTCATCAACATTTAATCCTCGTGACACGCATGTATCGATATATTCTATTGCGTTAGCAAATGTAAAGGCTAATTCTTGAATTGCATTTGAACCTGCTTCACGCATGTGATAACCGGAGATACTTATGGGGTACCACTGTGGAACGTGTTTAGAACAATATTGAATCATATCGCCAATGATTCTCATAGACTCTCTAGGTGGATAAATATAGGTATTACGTGCGATGTATTCTTTCAATATGTCATTTTGCGTAGTACCCCTCAAGTTGCTAGAGGAAACTCCTTGAGATTCTGCAACTACGATGTAAAGGGCCAAAAGCGTCGAAGCGGTAGAATTTATTGTCATTGATGTGCTTACCTTATCTAGTGGGATATCCTGAAAACATGTCATCATATTATTAATAGAACTAATCGCAACTCCGGTTCTTCCAACCTCGCCCTGTGAATATGGGTTATCGGAATCTCTTCCAGTTTGCGTTGGAAGATCAAAAGCTAGAGAGAGTCCTGTCTGTCCATGCTCCAATAAGAAACGAAATCTCTTGTTAGTTTCTTCAGCACTGCCAAATCCACTATACTGACGCATTGTCCAGAGTCTTTCTCGATACATGTTTGGATAAAGCCCTCTTGTGTACGGATATCTTCCTGCTTCTTCATTGTCAAATGTTTTGTCTACTAGATCCTTTGAAGAAAAAATTCTTCTTACAGGAATTCCTGAATCTGTCCTAATTTTTTTTATTTCTTGTTTTGCCATTGTCATATCCTCCTATACTATAATCTTGTTGGCAAAATTTAAAGCTGCGTTATATGGCTCAACTTCCTTTTTTATTACTTTACTAACGAGTTTTCTGTACTCTTCACTCTTCATTATCTTTTCAATAAATTTTTCCTTTACTTCGTTTAAAATCATATCTTTCAATTCATTTTCCAATATTGACTTTTCTCTAGATAGGTATTTCTCTTCAGCCAATAATTTCACTAGGGCTCTTGTCAATTCTTTTATCCCTTTCTTCAACTTAGCCGAGCATTTGAAGACCAGTTTCTTATGATTACCTACGAGATCGGATATAATATTGTACAGAATTGTTGCTCCTTCCAAATCTGACTTGTTTATAACATAAATGTCTCCAATTTCAGTTAGTCCCGCTTTTATTGCTTGTATACTATCGCCAGTTTGTGGATTAAAAATAACTACGGTAATATTCACTGCCTTTGAAATTTCGATTTCAAGCTGACCTGCCCCTACACTTTCTACTAGAATCAAGTTATAACCCGCAGCGTCCAAAATTCTGACTACGTTCCTGAGGGACCTTGAAATTCCTCCTTCAGCACCGCGTGAAGCCAAACTTCTTATATAAATTTCATCACTAACTGACATCATTCGTACCCTGTCACCTAATAAGGCGCCACCTGTTATCGGGCTAGATGGGTCCACGGCAATAATCGCAACTTTGTAACCAAGGGAATGAAACTCAGATGCCAACCTTCCAATTAATGTACTCTTACCAGAACCTGCAGATCCTGTAAATCCGATGGTCTTGGCATTTTTTGTTTTCTTGAAAATTCCGTGTATTATTTTTACTGAATCGGGATCATTGTTATCTACTATTGAAATTGCTCTCGAAATTGATCTTTTATCGCCTTTCAGTATCCCTGCCACTAAGTCTGACACGAGTGATTTGCTGGGAAGTTAAGTATTAAAAGTTACTTGTATTTGTAAAGTAACTGAGTTTAACCCAAAGTAAATGGACAAAAAATTTTAAAGTTACATTGTGCGTTTTAGTTATATGTCCACATCTACTGTTACACATAACAAAAAAAAGCCCATAAGGGTTCTCGTATCTAAATTAGGGCTAGATGGTCATGACCGAGGAGCTCTAGTCATATGCAGAGCTCTCAGGGATTCAGGAATGGAGGTTATATATTCTGGGTTGTTCTGTACGCCCGACCAGGTAGCGAAAATTGCTATTGATGAAGATGTCGATGTTGTAGCAATGAGTTTGCTTAATGGAGCTCATCTTACATTATTCCCTAGGGTTGCTACTGTTTTAAAGGAGCGGGGCGTTAAGGATATTCTTTTGATTGGGGGTGGCGTGATACCAGGCAAGGATAAAAAGCTCTTGGAAGAAAAGGGAGTTGAAGGAAATTTTGGACCTGGAACTCCACTTGATGTAATTATTCAATATATTAATAATAATATAAAAAAATAAATTATTTGCATCTAAGAGTTGAAGACTATCATTCCCCTTCGATTGACGAGATTGATTCAACCGTCAAATTTATCGAAATAGAATGGTCAACTGACACAACAACAAAGACACGTGTTATTAGTGTCCGGAAGTTGCCGTATTTGTCGTCACTGCCGCCTCCAAATGGGGATCGAGCAAAAGGGAAGGGAATAATTGAAAGTAAAGAAAAGAGAAAATGCCGATATCGAAAAGAAGAACGATAATGACAACGATAATGACAGTAATGTTACTACTACCAATAACAATAACAATGAAGATGAAGATAATGATTCTTCTAACGGTAATCCAATTGCAGATAAAGAGTTT
>JAHEZK010000059.1 GCA_023251115.1 Nitrosomicrobium frigidum (SeqCode)
GTTCCTAACCAATGTTTAATAAATTGTTCAATTTTTCATAACCGCTGAAGGCGAAAAAAATTATTAGTCAACCAAGAATGAATCTAAAATTTATTCAAATCACACAAAACTTATTTCATCCATATTGTAAAAGATTCGTAGTGTTAAAAATTATGTTAGTTTCTTCTATTACATATTTATGATATTCTGAGTAGAGCTAAGATAAGTATAGTAAAGGTAGATGACAATAGATAAATATTAATACAATAACATTTGTTTCAAATTTTGGAGGCTGTAAAGGTGATTAATCATACCAAAGACGAAATTTCATTTGAAAAAATTTTAGTTATAGGATTGGGCCAACTTGGTCTGCCTGTTGCAAAATATGTCAAGGAGAAAGGGTTTGATGTTTACGGATATGACAACAATGAGCGTGCCATGGATAATGCTGAAAAGCAATATGGCATCAAGAAAATTGACAATTTTAGTGACATTGATGTGTTTATAGTATGCATCTCCACTCATAGAGAAGATGACATTTCTTCGCCACAAATTGACGGATTGATGGCTATTACAAGAAAAATAGCAAAAGAGGCGATGAACGGAAAGCTTGTATCCATCGAAAGTACCGTACCACGAGGCACAACTAGAAAAATGTTCGAAATTCTGGAACATCGATTTCATGTGGTTCATGCCCCACACAGGTGGTACGCCTTAGAGGAAGATCTTCACGGTGTCAATCAATTACGTGTGATAGGTGGTGTCTGTGACTGCTGTCTTCGCACCGGTATTAGATTTTATGACGGAGTAGAACACGCAGATGAAAAGGAGAATTTAGGCTACTACAGGGGCAATAAATCATACAAGAGTCTTGGAATTCCCATGTATTCTGTTTCAACTGTTGAGCTTGCAGAATTAAGTAAGATTGTCGAAAATGCTGACAGATACCTGCAGATTGCATTTGCAGAAGATCTGTATATGTTCTGTAAGGCAAATGGCATATCATTTGCAGAATTAAGAGATGCGGTAAATACAAAGTGGAATGTAAATATTCTTGAACCGAGGGACGGAATTGGCGGTCATTGTATTCCCAAGGATACACGAATGTTTTTAGAATCCTCGGAAATTAAGAGTAAAATATTGATTTCTGCTCAGGATGTCGACAAGGATTACAGAAAATATATTGAAAGAATGGTTAAAGACGTCAATCAAATAAACCATTAACTTTTCTACAATTGGTTTTGGGCGATTGAGCTCCTATTATTTGTTTTTTCAGTCCCACTCTAGTTTAATGAAACATCAAGTCTTGCAAAATTTGATTTAAATATTCAGAATATTTTTGTATTATTATGAGTAATGATAAATCAAAAGATTATCAAAGTGGGACAAAGAATGACAAAGATAGTACTAATATTCCCACAACATATCTGAACTTTTCATTTTACAAAGTAGATTCAAAATGGAGGTGGCTAAACGATATCGGAAAGGATGAAGCTGCTAAGGAGTTTTCTTCGTTAATGGATGTCGCCAATACAAAGATGAAAGTCAGAACTTACTCTACCGTAGGTTTGAGAAAGGAATCTGACTTTATGCTATGGAGTATTTCAGATTCTATAGAAAAAATTCAAGTACTAACTTCAAAAGTTTATACTACCGTGCTTGGAAAATACATTGACGCGTCAGAAGTATTTCTATCTGCAGCACGTCCATCAATTTATTCGAATAAAACTACTCCGGGTTTTATGGAAGATGAGTTGCCTCTGAAATACAATATTGTTTATCCATTCATTAAATCAAGAGAATGGTATCTCCTTCCATATGAAAAAAGGAGTGAAATGATGAAAGAGCATATTAATGTAGGTAGGAAATTTCCACAGATAAGATTGAATACCTCATACTCATTTGGGATAGGGGATCAGGATTTCATGCTAGCTTTTGAGACGGACAATTTGATGGACTTTCAAGAATTGATCATTAAACTTCGAGAAACGCAAGTAAGCAGATACATCGTGAGAGACACACCAATGATAGTCTGCGTTCATAAAAAAATCTTTGACATAATTAAGAGCTTAGGTTGAATATGCTAGCGCTCAAAGAATGGTCAATAGTGTGTAAAGCCTTGGAAGTAGGCAAACAATCAATATTGCTGCGTAAAGGTGGCATCTTAGAATATAAAAAGGGATTTGAGGTTAGTCAAAAAATATTCTTATTATATCCTACATTGGAACATCAAGCCTGGGAATATGTACAAGCAAATTATCTACAAGAATTTGAATTTCAAAAAACAAATGATGTGAATATCAAAGAAACAACAAATACAATTAGTATATTGGCGAGAATGGAAGCTATACAAGAATTCGACGATGATTCGGTATTAGCAAAATTAGAAAAGTATCATATATGGAATGAAAAGTACGTTAGAATGAGAATGAAATATAATCCAAATAAACCGATGAATGCTCTTTTATTGAGAGTCTACAGGTTGCCTGAAAGTATTTCAGTAGAAGTGCAGCCAGAATGGGCTGGATGTAAGTCATGGATTGACATTGAGTTGTCAAAAAAATATGGAAAATCACATGAAGACGCTAACGAACTGTTGAATCAAAGTAAACCTATAATAAAAGACGGGGACTTTCGAAGGATTCATGATAATTTCTTGGAGATATGGAATTGAAATACAGACGGCTAGGAAAAAGCGATATTAAAGTCAGTGAAATTGGGTTTGGAGCATGGACGATTGGTCTGGATTGGTGGGGTAAAAAAATAGAAGATGATGAAGCAATTAGGATGTTAAAAAGGGCCTTTGACAAGGGTATCAATTTCTTTGATACTGGAGATATGTACGGGAAGGGGAAAAGTGAAAAGTTAATCGGGATAGCCTTCAAAGGTATGAGAAATGATGTAGTTTATTCATCAAAGTGGGGATATGATATGTATAACGCCGAACAAATAGGACATAATGAGTTACCTCAAAAACATAACGTTGAGTATTTGCAATATGCTTTAGATAAGAGTTTAGAGAGACTTCAGACAGACTATATGGATGTCTATAGCCTTCATAATCCAAAAATGCAAGCGGTAACAAATAGGGAATTATTTGCTGCACTCGATGGGCTTGTTACCAATGGTAAGATAAGAAGTCATGGTGTCGCTTTGGGTCCTGCCATAGGATGGAGAGACGAAGGTCTGCATGCAATTAAGGAACACAATATTACCTGTTTGCAAACGGTTTATAATATATTAGAACAAGATCCCGGAAATGATCTATTAAAGGCAGGAGAAGAAAAGAATGTTGGAATAATGGCCAGAGTACCTGACGCATCAGGAATTTTGACCGGTAAAGTCAATGAGAATACGACGTTTAATAAAAATGATCATCGAAGCGTGAGAAAAAAGGAATGGATATCTGAAGCGCTCAAGAAAGTTGAAAATATGAAAACAATCGCTGATGGGAAGGGATGGAAAATTCCTGAACTTGCAATTAAATTTATTCTGTCTCATGAGCCAATTTCAGTTGTCTTACCTACCATGATCAGTATAGAAGAAATTGATAAATTCTCAGAGATATCAGACGGAAAATATCTAGAACAGCACGAAATGGATCAGGTTTCCGAGATGTATGTCAACAACTTTTACGTAGTCCCTAGTAGTAAATAGTTGAGTCAGATCTCGAAAACAACATTATTTCATTTTAGCGAAGCCAAAATACTGATTGTTGAATTCACTATGTATCACACCGATTGATTCTGCTCTACAGCATGTCAGACTACCTAACTTAAGTTTAAATCATGAGAGTGAATTTAGAGATTAAAAAGTTCACTCTTATTGGAGCTAGCAATTTTATAGAAGATATGTCAGGTGTATTTCGTTATAGTAATGTTCGTACTAAAATTTTACCTTAATTAATGTACTTGTAATTTTACCTTGATTATCATACTGCAATTCGTTACCTAATCCAAATATACTTGCTAACAGCTAAATTGAATTACTGCAGTGTCATGATAGGTAGAATTATTGCTCTTATTGTAATAAGTAGTATTTTATTCGCAGTGACGTCTATGCATGGCCATGTGTACGGAAGTTTGATCGTGAACTCAAACAACGCCAATAACAATCATCCTCAACAATATTATGCAATTGCTAGTCTGATTAATAATCAAACTACCAACAAAGAAATAATGATTGCACTCAAAACTCAAATAGAGAAATCAGATCCATTTGAATTAAGAGGCATCAATAATGAAAAAGAAGTTCTCAATACATCCTCTGTTGAAGGTACCGACTCAAATAATCTTCATGTAAATGACCTTGACTCAATTGTCAATTCAAACTCAGACTACATGAATGACATACCCAATGATGATTGTAAATCTGATTGTCCTGGAAACTTAAACCCGACAAGGGATGATATTCCATTTGAACTACCAAATATTCCTTTTCCTTAAAAAATCAATTGGGTAATATATGAAAAGTGATTTGTTAGTCGCTTGATTTGTGCTAAAAAAATATAAAAAACAAAAATAAGGGGGAATAAGATAGACTAGAATGTATATGAATTTTGGAAGACCACTTCTTTTTGGCTTATCTGGAACACTTGTATTATTAATAATGTTCATCAGTATCGTACATGGCGTTTATGCGATATCAATAAAAATAGAATCCCCTCTCAGCAATCAGCAGGTTCATGTTGGTGAACTTAAAATATCTGGAACTTCCTCCGACAATTCATCTGCACAATGCCAGGTTTATCTAGATTGGAATAACTTAAAGCCCTATCAGCTCGCGACGCCGACGGGTTCAAACGGGACTTCTGACTTTTCGACGTGGAGTTTCACATATACCTCCAAATATCATCTTATTCAAACGGGGCTTAATGATTTGACATCAAAGATTACTTGCTTGGTTCCACCTGTCGGCCCGACTGTTACTAAATGGTTTAGCATCAATGTAACCGGAAGTTCTTCTCCTAACCAAACAAGCAACGTACAGTTACCATTACCAACTGCTAATAACAAAGGACCAAGTTCTGCAAGTCCACAAGCTTCTCCCTCACAATCAGAAACACCTATTGATACAACAAATACATCAAATTCAGATAAAATATCTCTCGATCTTATCGTAGAACATAATCCAATTTCAGCAGGAGAGAGACAAACAGTTTCACTTACTGCGTCAGATCCCGTTTCTGGTAATACACTTGATAGGGTGTTTCTACGTTTAACTATCAAAGATCCCTCCGGTAATATCGTAAAGGATTATACGGATAATGATGGAAAACTTGAACCTTCCTTTAGAATCGATCAAGACGTAACTGGAACATTTTCAGTATTGGCAAGCGCCTCACAAGCAGGTATTGAAACTACAAAGTCAATGACCTTTGTTGTTCAGTAATGTACATCTGTATGTCTGTCAACACCTAAAACACTACTACTCTTCATAGACTAGGGAATGTGCCCACTAGTATATTCTCATAGATGAGCCAAGATAGTAGAATCAAAGCAATATCTCAAGTTCATATTTTTTCATTAGAAAGATATCTCAGGTCGTAGTTTACTAACTATTTATTAAATTCAATTTTAGATTGCCGTATTTTTGAAGCTATTTGAAAATTGGTATTTTAACCAAGATCCACGATTGAATCTACTCGTCTAGAATAATGAAAGATGACAACAGAACTTTGCAATTAGATAATATAATAGATATTGACTCAAGTCCCGTCATGATGAGGAGGCAATTCAACCGGCTCCCCTCTTACATCAAAAAGTCCCATCCAGCCTAAATCGGTGAACTCTGCTTGGTGTGCGTGAAACATATAAGTTCCTGGATATTGATAGGTAAACTCCATAATGCCTCTGTCTCCCTGTGACAAGGTTACAATGTCTGTGTTATAATCTGGGGTTTCATCAGTACCAGCAGTATAATAATTAAACAGGGCTCCATGTATATGGAAAGAGTTGACCAAGTCAAATTCTAGCATATTGACAAGATAGATACGATAGGGCGTGCCTGTTTGCAATACTATTGGATTCATCATGTATTCAAATGCCTTCCCATTTACTGTGTAGATTTCGTTTCCCCGTGGTTCCTCAGTATCTAATTTTGGAACATCCCCAGTACTGCCCTCACCACTATCATCACCAGTATGGTCCATGGTTGTAGAAATATGAGTCATGTTAGTTTCATTGCTAGTCTCGTTACTATTTGTACTAGCGGTCATGTTGGTAACGGCATCAGTTTGGTTACTGACGGTGCTATTAGTCATAGTCATGTTTTCCCCAGTAGGATCGCCTTGCTCAGTTGTTTGAAATAGGGCGGCAGGAGGTAATTTAACTGGTCCCTCCTCATCAAGATCTAGGTCATAACCATTAAGGAGCATGGCCATCTCCGTCATTTGTGGACGTGGCTCTTTAGGATCTATAATCATCATTCCATATAGCCCCCTGTTAATATGATCGGCTATTGGATCTACATGGCAATGATATGGGTATACTCCATATGGTTGGGCAACAAATTCATAGGTGTAACTCCTGCCTGGTGAAATGGCACCGCCTGGATATCCGCCCATCGAAACACCATCGTTCTTGGCGTAATGAATAGAATGCATATGCAAGGAGTGTGGATTTTCATTCTCATTACTGTTGATTACTCTAATACGAACCAGATCGCCCTCTGTAACTCTTATAGTAGGTCCGGGTATAGTGCCATTAAATGTCCAGGCGTCAAAGACATGCCCCTCATATGAAATAGGTATTTTTTGGTTTTCTTCAACGATAAGTGTGAATTGTCGAACAGTTCTGCCAGTTTCGTCCTTTGAAACATGACCGCAATTAAAATAGGTAAGATATTCTACTGGAGTTGGCTTCTTACTAAGCTCTGTAGTACAATTCTTAATTTTATCGTATTGCTCTTGAGAAATGTGATTTGCTGGAACTTGTCCAAAAACAGGAAGAGTTAAAAAAGGAAAACTTAAGGAAGAAAAAATCAAAATACTTGACAAAACTGATGCAATAAAATACGCATTTTGCCTAAACACATTTAACGAAGATATTCTTTGATATAAAAATGTTAATTATTTTCAAATTTCTACGACTGCCGTAAATAGCTCGATAATGAATTTCATTTTTTGTTTCCTAACGTAAGGATTCTGA
>JAHEZK010000060.1 GCA_023251115.1 Nitrosomicrobium frigidum (SeqCode)
ATTTCGTCTTCAATTAAGTTCGATTTCTTGCTTTACTATATTACTTACCAGATTTAGAACATTCCTAAAGTCCTGTAGAAGCGAGGAAACAAGAGAAATGGAGTAATTCATTATTATTTCTCTGCAATAGAAACATTTTACAAGATAAACGATGTAATACTAAACGTGACAATTTATAACCTTTCAGGCTTAGCCTAAGAGAATCTAACACATCGTCATAAGTATGCCTGAGTATCATTTTTGTGTAATTTTTGGTTTTATGAGTTTCTATGTTATGCTTAATATGATACGATAAGAATATTCTATTATGAAACAGGCAGTTTTATTTGTCGTAGGATCTCTGACACTCATTGTTGCGATGATTGCACTCACTTTTCCGACTGTTGTTCATGCGGACTCTAAATGGTGCGTCAATGGGGATCTTCCATGCTTTTATGAAAAACTCTATTGTAAAAAAATTATATTTGGTACTGAGGTCGCGAAATGCGTTAAGGTAAACCTGCCTAACAAATGAGAGCGAATGACACGCATTACACTTAAACGCCTATTTATTTGACTGCCTTTACAATATCTTTTTATTTGGTAACCTTTTAGACTTTCTTAAAATATGCTTCATATAATGTTGCTGCTCATCTATTTTCGCCCATCTATCTTGAGCTCAAGTTCTTCCATTTACTTAAGTGCTCTTGCAATTTACGTTGCCATTCTTCAGTATGCTCACGTAAATCCTCCATTTGACTACACCGTATATCCACTTGTAGTAACTCTACTTTTTCTACTATTGTCCGGAGAAACCATATATCCTTTTTAAGTAAATTAAACAAGTTTAAGGAAAGGTAACATACTAAAAATTATAAGAAGTTCATTGGATGATTGGATTGTTAAATTATGTTGGTGGGCTGATGAATCTCAGGTAGTTTTGAACAGGTTAGCCCACCAATCTGTGAATAATGAACTTGAATTAAAAATGAGAACACAATATTTACGAATTTCGGAAGAATTTACTAGAACTGATGGGTCCAGATCGGTAATAATTGAAACATGGGCAAATCACAAACAGAGGATGCAATATACATGGTTATATGATATAGCATTAAATTAATTTGATTAATATTCTATTCATAAATTCAGATTTAACGTAGTATGGAAGACTCTGTTCTTTTTTTTAGCACTTGTTCTTACTCAATCCACTTATACTTTGTTTAGTATCAATTTGCGATAACAAACCTTGAACACAAAAAACGTGTTAATGCTTGTAGTGCTGTCTGCAGGAATATTGACAGCGCTAACAGGAACAGGAATATCACAGGTAGCGCCAGCATTTGCTGACAAAGAAGAGTGTGAAGACAATGATGACAACAACTGTAACGAGAGGACCCACAAAATAATACAGGAGGACAATTGTAAGGTGGAGAATGAAAATGAAAAAATAGGCTCCATGGATAGTCCCACTAACGAAAATGACTTTGTTTGCACCAACATCCTTACATCTCCGGCTAACGGCGATGACAATTTATTCGGAGATAGTGCATTAAATACAATACCATAGCCTTCGTAAGTAACAGGTAACGATGTGTCGTTACCTACAAATCTTTTTTCTTTAAGTAACAAACAGATAGATATTGCGGGTAATTATTTTAATGACTATATTCTTAGCTGACGACACTGACGAAATAACTTATCTGTGTGTAATAATCGATTGATGATATTATCCCTTCCGGCGCATCAAAATTAGGTAATGATACATTATATCTCTTTTATATGCTATAGAAAAGAATATACTTGGACAAAATTGCATGAAATCTATCTTATTGGATCCTATTAAGCTCATTTTAATAGTAACTTTCGTTATTTATGTGAATATATATTTAGTTGAATCAAAAGGAAGCTATTTTGATAAAGTTTATGGTACCGATGATTCGTGCATAAAATTTGACTCTAAAACACGATTAATTTCTATTTCCTGCAAATCAGCAAAACTTTCTGATGTTGACAATCAATTAAACAACTCAAGTATTTTAAAAAGAGAAAGTCTTGATTCTCATTCTGATGAATTTAGTTCTATGAGTAGTGTACAGCATAAGAACATATGGTTATTGAACGCAGGAATTATTGTTGGCAATAATGCTACCTTTATAATAGATTCTACCGATACTGGCTGGCTAAAGATAGTTCCGGTAGCCACCCTACAGTTATCATCAGAATCAAAAACTACAAAAGAGCAAGAACAAAATGATCCAATCTCTTTGCAAAGTAATTTAGCAACATTCTCTGATGATAGTAATAAGAGTGATGGAGAAGTTCACTTAAATATTAATAATAGGAACAAAAGCAATGACAACCAATCAGAAAATATAATAGTAACAAGTAAAAATAATAAAAATAATCCGAATGGAATTCACGTACTTGGTTCCCTGATAATAGATTCTGTAAAAATAACTTCATGGGATCCAAAGAAAAATGATGTTGTTAGATTTGGTCTTGGTAAAAGACTTGGAGAAGAAGACACCAAATCAGAATATGATACTGTTGAGCCTAGACCTTTCATAAGAGTATCAAACAAAGCATTCGGAACTGCTAATATCACTAATTCTGAATTAGCTTATCTTGGTTATTCATGCAGCAAGTGTTCTGGATTAAGTTATTACGGAGGAATTGGCTCTGTTATAAGGGGAAATGATATTCACCATCTCTTAAAGGGATTTTATTCCAACAATATGGGATATATGATCATTGAAAATAATAATTTTCACGATAATTATCTGTATGGAATTGATCCACACACCGGAACGCATGATATGATAATACGCGGCAATAAGGTACATCATAATAATGCAACGGCTGTAGTGTGTTCAAAGGATTGTTATAACATATTAATTGAAGGAAATGAGGTTTATAATAATTTGGATGGTCATCGCGGTATTGCATTTAGTATAAATTCAGATCATTCAATAGCACAGAATAATTATGTTCACGATCAAGATATATGCATCGGATTGAACAGGTTGTCGGATTATAACAAGGTACATAACAATACTCTTTCAAATTGTAATATAGGGATAGATCTCACTGATACTTCGAATAATGTAGTATCTGACAACAAGATAATTGGAGTACAAGATGCTTTAAGAGTTCAGGATGTTACCAATAAAATATTTAATAATAAAATTTATAATTCTACTAACGGAATTATTTTTACGCGTGTTCAAAACAATAGCGATCCAAACAATAGTGATTCTAGCGCATATTTTTTAGATCATGTAAATTCATCAAATGAAGTGAAAGGTACAGAGAACTCACTCATTATCATGAGTAGTACTGTTAAAAATGACAGCGAGGTGGAGCAAACAGATTTTGAAAATAGAACAGAGTTAACAGACGACGATTAAGTTTAATCTTGTAAGATAACTTTTAGACGGTCAATTATCTATACGACTATGTCATTTTTACATTGAATGTTATAGATTTTATACTGGTCGAATCCTTATAGATTCTTTGATGCAATTCGTGGCTAGATATATCCATCGACCAAGTTTTAAATTTGTATTATTGCTAGTCCCACTTGCACTTTCTGCTTTTACTCACCTATGGAATCTAGATGGATTTCCCAGTATCTATAGGGATGAAGACCATTATCTTAGGAAAACACTGCATGTTCTAAGCGGTTTAGGTCCACAGGAAAAATCTGATGAACTGTTGAGTTACCCCTTGCACCCTTATACTCATCCTTACTTTGGTCAGCTGTTTCTTGCGGCGATATTAGGTGGAATTGGCTATCCAGACTCAATCAAACCCTCGCTAGAACCTTCCTCAATCAAAGAGATCTACTTGGTTCCAAGGATGCTAATTGGAATTCTCGCAATATTGGATACATTTCTCTTATTTAAAATAACTGAACGTCGGTATGGAACCACGACCGCTGTAATTGCTTCTGTTCTTTTTGCGGTAATGCCCCTTACATGGATCATTAGAAGAATCTGGCTAGAGCCAATTCAACTGCCTTTTCTACTTGCTTCGATACTCGTAGCAATGTACATAAAGGATTATGAATCAAAAGGGAGAACAGTTTCTATTTTAGTAACTGTATCTGGAATACTTTTTGGTTTAACAATATTCACAAAGCTTCCAATTTTCACGCTAATTCCATTGGGTATATATGTTATTTATTCCAGCTCCAAGAATTGGAAATTAGTTGGTACTTGGCTTCTTCCAGTGTTATTGATACCTCTATTGTGGCCACTTTTTGCAATATTGCATGGGGAGTTTGATCAATGGATTGACGGTTTGTTATGGCAATCAGAAAGAGAAAATAAGGCAATTACTGGTGCACTTGGAAAATTACTTGCCATAGATCCAGTTCTACTATCTCTTACATTTATTGGCACTCTGTATGCAGTGGTAAAGAAGAGGGATTTATTAATTATATTATGGTTTGTGCCGTTCATACTCTTTAACATACTTAGCGGATATGTATCATATTGGCATTTCATACCACTATTACCTGGATTTTGTATAGCTTCTGCGATATTAATTAATGATATTTCTAAACTGTTACCTAATAACAAGATTCGAAGAATGTTACCTTATGCATCCATATTAGGAATCGGTACCTATGGATTGATTGTCACGATTATGCTCATCACACTCAATCTCACGTCATTTCACTACCAGGTTATATCAGATATTGCATATAAGATTCAAAATGCAAATACCACATCTATAAGCCATGATGGTAGAGGAAACTTAAACAAGAGCGGAGTAACCGTTCTTGGAAATAACTATTGGCTTTGGATCCCAAAGTACATATTCGATAGAGATGGTATCAATGAATTTAGAAACTATTACAACGTCGAAGATAAAATGACAAAAAAAATCATTTTCGTGGTCGGTGAAGACTTTATACGTGAGATGACCAGAGATAATCACACCACATATAACAAAGATAAATTAAGACAATTACTGACCAAGTCGGGTTTACAGATAGTGATAAAAGATAATCAATCAAATACGCTTCAGAACACATATCCATTCAATAGTTTGACCAGTTTGACACCCGATCCCGTAACCAGAATTGAGATTCATGCAAATTATTAAGACACATGAATTGCGGGTTGTTACGGTTTACACATAATTAGATATTTGTATATGATTAACTTTTGAGAGTCACACTAGGCATAGTATTTGTAATATATGATATTAGCGTAAGTAGAAGGGCAATTGGAGAAAAAGAAATGAGACCTATTTTATCCATGGTGTTAATCCCCATCATTATAATTATCGGTGTAGAAAGTGGATCGACACAGACTTATGCATTAAACAATTCAACCACTATAGATTTCGCCAGCGTTGAGACTTCGGGCAAATCATACTCATTGGCACTTGACTACACCGTTTTCCTAAAGAATAATCAAATAATCAAAATCCAGAGTGCAGAAGAAGAAGACGTAATAAACGCAAGTAGACGCACTCCAATTCGTGGAATTTTTAATTCTCCCGATCGGCATTCGATATTAGATTTTGATGCCTTCCTGATTAAGGAATCTAGAATAAAAATAAACTATGAAAATGGTACGATTGGATTTAACAGACAACATCACCTAATAAATTTGGAATGTAATTTCAATAATACTGATGACGGTTGTCATTCATTCTATGGGGAATTCCCCTATAGAAAACAACCAACACAGTACATGCTTGTTTTGGTGGCTTACTTTAATGATTATGTAAAATATTACATCACAAAAGTCAATCTTGGTTAGGTTCTTGTCTTCTAATACTGAAGCAATATCACAATACCTTAACTTTACATAATTTCAGAATAGTCCCTTCCGACTAACAAAACTAATACTTATCCAGGATTCACATTGTAAACAATGTCTATCCCTTCCGGCCCATCCAAAAATGCATATTTTGCGAAGGAACTTCAGGGTTTGAAGAATGAATTTGATTATACGCTATTGACATGCCATGACATGCATAACTCGATGAAATTCAATTTTTATCCCTAATTAAATATTGATTTGGTTATTTCTTTATTTTTGATTTCCAATCTATTAACAAATGTTAATCTTGGTATTTTTTAGGTAAAAAGTTTATTCATGTTTTGTTGGATATCCTAGTCTGTTTCTGATAATGGCAACTAATTTTTCAGAGAACACATACAATATCAAAAATAGAAAGAATAAAGCAACCGACAATATGTATCCCCAACCAAATGATCTATTAACGTATGGTGAGGATGATAGTGGTCCTTCGCTTCTACCACTAACCTTAAATCCAGTATGGTTAGAGGGAACATTAATTCTAACCGTAACGTATGAATTATCTTCACTTATTACTTGGAATGGAATCTGTTTTCCAAGAGGGGAAAAATCTACATCAAAATAGACTTCATCTATAATTAGAAATTCACTGATGAGATATTTGGGTATTTCCAGTTCCACTATTCCAGGTTTTCCATCGTATGCAAATGCTAGACGAGATGGACCACCCGGAGCATATGACCCAGTTGCAGGTTCACAACCATATCCGAATTGAGAAAGTGTAGTTCCAGTAGTAAGATACGATATATTACCAACACGATGGTGCTCATACTCAGATTGTTTTACCAATTTTCTTGTTGCAGATTCTGGAACATGAATATCTCTTCTTTGTGGATATTTTGGAACTTACATAGGGGACAGTCTAAAATTTTAGGTTTTTCTTTGTCTATGTGACTAATGGGTATTTTTTCTTTCAGCCATTTATCCAATTTATTATCTATATTTTGATTCGATTGTGGGTTTAGAAGCCAGTCATTCTTGCACTTAATTCAAAACAAACTATATTAAGATTGAGATCTATTATTTTGATAAACAGATAATCCTTACTATGACGAGGATTGTACCTTAACCGTGTGCAGTTAAAGAACTTTAACGACGATTGGTTGGTGCCATGTGCAAAAATGTGGCATAGCGATATAACATCAATCAGGTCAATTGGCAGCACCGGACGACCATAGACCTGATCATCCTGGTACGTCTTCAGGTGGTTGTTCTTCTTTTGTAGATGGTTGTTCTTCTTTTGTAGATGGTTGTTCTTCTTTTGTAGATGGTTGTTCTTCTTTTGTAGATGGTTGTTC
>JAHEZK010000026.1 GCA_023251115.1 Nitrosomicrobium frigidum (SeqCode)
AGAAGAAACTAACATAATTTTTAACACTTCGAATCTTTTACATATGAATGAAATAAGTTTTGTGTGATTTGAATAAATTTTAGATTCATTCTTGGTTGACTAATAATTTTTTTCGCCTTCAGCGGTTATGAAAAATTGAACAATTTATTAAACATTGGTTAGGAACTATAAACATGGCAAAAACATTATCAAGTCAGACTCTAAAAAAAAATAACAATGCTCCCACATTCAGCTTAAAGGGAACAGATGACAAATTATATTCACTTGAAGATTTCAAAAGCAAAAGCCTTTTGATAGTTTTTATTTGCAATCATTGTCCTTATGTTAAGGCTCGCATAGGAGATCTGGTAGCTCTACAAGTCAAGTTTCCAGAATCCGAATTACAAATAGTAGGAATAAATAGTAATGATCCGTCATATCAAGACGAGGGTTTTGAAAACATGGTCAAGTTTTCCAGAGAACATAACTTGAATTTTCCATATCTTATAGATGATTCACAACAAGTTGCAAAGTCATATGGAGCAGTGTGTACTCCAGATCCATTTTTGTTCGATGAAAGTAGAAGGCTCGTTTTTCATGGAAAGATAAACGATGCAATGGAACCTGAGATGACTCCTCAGATGAATGTAATGGAAAATAATATTAGAAAAGCATTGAACGGAGAACCAATAGAAAAAGACTTTGATCCATCAATCGGTTGCTCTATTAAGTGGAAAACATAGATTGATTAACTAACCATATCTATATCTTATTCCCTTTTCACCTTTCGGATGTCTCCATCTAGTTCCAATCGAACATGTCCCGCATTCCACACAACCTTCATGTTGTAGCATTACGTCTTTTCCTTCAAGGCTATAGCATTTTGTAGGACATAACAATATCAGCTTTTTCATAAATTCGCTCCTCTTATCATTAACAGTAATGTGTGGTTCAGTGTCGTCATTATACTGCAACTTTGCTATCCTTTCGGATAGAGCGGGTATTTCCGGCGTGTATGACGAGGTGACTACTTTGCCAAGTTTGTCTGCCAATTGCATCGGTACTTTAACATACGCCCTTTCTGATTCTATAATTGGTAAAATCCTTTTATAACCCAATATATTTGCAAGTCGAAGAGCGGTTTCCCTGAATCTCTTATTTTTCATCATGCGAAGACCAAATTCAAATCCCGGATTGGCAGAACTGAACGAAATATCTTTTACTAAATCGAGAAACAAACTCAAATATCCCTCGTCTATTTTGATCATTTGCCTAGTGTATGGACTCTCGTTAATCATGGACTGAAAGTAGTTTCCTAGGTAATCTGAATCAAAATTATTTTTTTCTATTGATCGTGAAACAGCAATAGAGGCCCTTACTGCATCATCTATACCAACATTGATGCCTTCTATTTTTGGACCTATGAAGATACCCCGACCAGCAGCATCTCCTATGAATAAAACGTTATTGTAATAGGGTCTTTTCATCACGCACCTTTTGCCATCGGGAATTAATTTAGCACTATATTCAAGCTCAACATAATTATTAACAAACTTCGTCCCATATTTTTCAGTTAGATCTTGTTTTATACTGTCGATTCTTGATTTGATTTCCTCTGTATTATTGAATCTTCCAGATTCTATCAGCCCCCCATTATTTTTGGAAAAATATTTGTACCTCAAGTCGTTGTATGTCTTTATTAGTTTGCTTACGCTGAGCTGAACCTTGAGCTGATCTTCCTTTGAAAGATCGTCATTCTCGCCTCTAGTTGGAACTTCATCCTTGATATATTCGCTAACTAGCGGATTCTTGATTAATTCGTCAACTAGTTGAGCTGGAGCAACTGGGTTTGATAGAAGCGAATTATAATGGTACACGGCTCCAAGTGATAATGTTTCGCGATTTGTATAGAGGAACCCGCCGCCCACATGATTCAACGTAATATCACCTGCTAATAGATGTGCAGATCCTTCTGACGAATCAAGATGAAATCTCTCTTCTATTATTTTCTCGGGTAGTTTTATTATTACTTTAACACCAAAGTAGACTTCTTCTGGATTGAATTTGCTTCTAGCCGAAGTAATTTCTGCTACTTCAGAGTTTATTCCATCAGCTGCAATTATTGATTTTACTTGGAAATCTTCCAACTCATTTGTCCTAACGATGGTCTTGTTCTCTATCCATTGTATATCAGAAACGTGAACTCCTGTGATAATTCCTCCACCTTGTTTCTCAGCTGATTCAGAAGCTCTCTCTGCAAACCACGGATTTAACCTATTTAGAAGAACAGAAAAACCGAAATTCGTCTTGTACTCGTGAAGTGGAGTTAAATCCATTGTAAAGATCTTGTTGCCAGATGTAGCATGAAGATAATATTTCTTTATTAATCTCTCTATTGGTGCACTCGATTCAAAGTCTTCTCCAAAAACGTCTTCGACATTGAAGATCCTTCCAGTAGGATCATTTTTAGAATATAAAATTCCACCCGAAACGTTTTTGGTTCCTATTTTATCACCTGCTTCGATCAAAATTGCACTCTTGTTGAGATCTGATAATTTTTTTAATGCTGATAGCCCTGCAGAACCTCCGCCTACAATGGCTACGTCGAATTGTTCCAAATTTAGGTACTCCTGACAGAAATAGCTTGCATTTGATCCTTTATTTTCTCAACAAGTTTTGGAATAACATCTTCCATTCTTCCCTTTATGAAAATATCAGATTCGTCTACGATAGGGGAGTTTTCATCTATGTTTATTGAAATCACGATTTCGGATTCTTTCATCCCTGCTATGTGTTGCACAGCACCACTCAGGCCTATTGCAACGTAAAGAGTTGGCGAAATCTTGCTACCACTAGTACCTATGACTCTGTCAGGACTCATATACTTTGAATCCATACTTTGGCTTACTTGATACGGTTTTTTTGATAACGGCAAAGTTATGCCAATTTCTGCTCCGAGTAATTCTGCAAATTCTTCAATCAGCTTAATATTTTGCTCTGGATTATCTTTGATTCCGCGCCCCATACTCACTACTATCTTGCAAGTTTCATAATCGATTGTTTTTTCAATGACGCTTCTTTTTATTATCTTAATTTTCGGTTCTTGGTCTATTTTAGGGGAATATTCTACAACTGTGCCATCTCTTGAATCATCCTTATCAATAGGCTTAAATGCACCAGGTATAATACTGCATCCTTGCGGATGATATTCTCTTTGAATTTCCGGATTCTTGTTATCAAGACATAGTATTGTTGTCCACAAAAAACCAGAAAAATCTGGACGATACATTTCTAGAATTTTTTCATATCGCACAGTTTGACCTTTTGTTTTATGCTCATGTCTAATATCGAGATCACTTATCACAAGCTTGTTAATGTCTGATGCCAAACCCGATTCAAGATCTGCTAATACTGTCGAAGAGAGATGTCTACCAATATTATCGGCAGCAAAAAACATGTATCTTGGTTTTACAAATGTTCCTGCGTATTCAGGCTCTATTTCCTTCGTGATTTTTGCATCCATTGCGATTTGGACTATCACTCTGGTATCGATATCATTTCGAGGATACTTTAGTTCATCATGGTTAGCATAAATAACTGCATCAGCTCCGTATGTTACTAATTCATCGCATAATTTTCTGACATCACTACCAAGTAAAACAGCTACTACTTTTTCTCTTAGTTGATATTTCTGGTTAAAATCATCCATCAATCTTCTAGCTTCACCCAGCATTTCCAAACTTACCGGTACCACCTGACCTTCAAAATGCTCAATTACTACGTAGATATGTCTATATTTTTCGTCCCTCCTTGTGCCAATTTCTTGATTTATAGAGTTTGACATTTTCATTTACCTCTGGCGATTTCGATTATTTTTGTAACTACTGGAGTTAGATTGTCGGGGTTTGACGGATCTATTATTGCTGTTTTACGATTGGTCTTTGCCCGCGGGATTCTTTCTACTCTGTATACTATGGTTGGAGAACCCGGGAGCCCTACCAGTTTTGGGTCCAGATCTAATTTTTGACTATCATAAGTTTTCAAAAATTGTGCATAATTCTCCGACTTTTTTCTACCTTGCTTACTGTACTTGTTTGCTCCGAGCCTTTGTGAAACAGTACTAAAAGCCGACTTGTAGGAAGGGTCGATAGTTATAAAAACGGGCAGAGGACACTCTATCTCTTCTATAATAGTATCCATTCCTTGGAGAGAAATTAGTCTTTTTGCAACTATCACTTTTCTGTCCAAATCTATGTCAAAATCCATCACATTGCCAAGGAAAGTGTAACCCAATTTCCAAGCTGTTTGTGGTCCTGTTTGTCCTGTCTCCCCATCAGAAGCTCGATGACCCGAAAAAACAATATCCATTTTATCAGCGCCGAACATCTTTTCAACTCCATTTTTAAGTACCTCTGCTGTTGCGAGGGTATCCGCACCAGCAAACAGTCTATCACTGTATAAATTTAGTTCTTCAGCGTCAGTCAACACTTGGGCTTGTTTTAGGGCAGATTCGGCGATGGGCGGGCCCATTGTACCTATGGAAATCCTTGCACCGTATTTTACCTTGCAATAGAATGCAGCATTACAGGCAATTGCGCTGTGCGGGCCCAAGATGTTTTTTGTTTCTGCACGATTTAGTGTTCCATCAGAATTATAACTAACATTCCCTTCCGAAAAATCAGGTTCTAGTTTTATTATAACCCCTACATTTAGCAAATCTTACTTCTTTATTGATTATCTCAATATAATTCTTGATTTTCCAAAAAATTTGTTGCATTTGGGCGAATGACTCTATATCTATTATTAATTTGATATTCAGCGTTACTCAAAGTTGAATCCTTTAACTAATGGTTGTCATCGTATCATATTATACACAATACGTTTAATTATCATATTTGACATATGAAAACATGGTTGATCTCGTATACGGGCGGGGCATAACCGATCTAGTACGTGAATTTCCTCTTTACATGACATTTTTCCATAACATCATTGATATCAAATTATTTCATAAAAAAAGGACATTGTATGGCTCTGCAGACATCATCAATGTATGCAATCTCCATTGTACACATTGCTATTGGTGGCTCAATCGAGAAGACGAAAATAATGAACTGAGCGCTGAGGATTGGAGAACCATAATAAAAAATACATTCAAGAAACAACGCCTTTTTGGTGTCACGCTAGTAGGTGGTGAACCTACAATGCGCCCTGACGTAATCGAAGTCTTTTGCCAGGAGATGCCTGGAAGAGTTTGTGTGGTGACCAATGGAACATTTCCTCTAAAAAGGTTTGAAAACCTGTATTTCTACTGGGTATCGTTGGATGGGACTGAAAAAGTACATGATAGTATAAGAGGACAGGGTTCATATAGTAAGACACGCAATACTATTTTAGAATATATTTCAGGACCGCCTCGCAGAGGAAAACCTGCTTGGAAGGATATTTGGATAACTATGACTATCAATTCATTGAATTATCAAACAGTTACCAATCTAGCTCAAGAATGGAAGGACAAAATCAACAAGATTGGTTTCCAATTTCATACTCCGTTTATGAAGAATGATCCACTGTGGTTACCTTTTGGAGAAACAAGAAATGATGTTGTAGATAAAATAATTAATCTTAAGAAAAAATATCCGGATTATATTGTAAATACAGAGAAACAAATTTCACTCATGAAAGGAAATTGGGGCGGCAATGGCACCATACCAGTCCAGTGTCCCACATGGGCAATACTTTCCTTAGACCACAAAGGCAGAATTAAGCAGCCCTGTTGCATAGGAAGTTCTGATGCAAAAGGATTAAAGCCAATATGCGAACAATGCGGACTTGGCTGTTACTCCGTACTTGTTGCACAAGGTATTAAGGGATTCTGATTTTTTACTGCACTTGTTACAGTAGCTCATGCTATATTTTTATCGACAATAACTAATCATTGATCAAAATGTGAATTTTTTTTTGAAGAAAGCTAAAGCAATATTGTTGTGTGATCAGTTTAAATTAGTTTGTTTTTATGAACAATTAACGGTTGCCTTTGGTTAGAGTATCCAGAAGAATTCTTCGCTTTAATTTGTCACACGACTATAAGGATGGCCACGAGTCAATCGACATAAACAAATTCGTCTATGGTAGAAAAATTAAATATAGTTGTGAAAAGTGCAACACTTCATTTACTACATGGAAGGCTTTGCATGAGCATAAAGTCGAAAGTCACTCATACTAAGCGCCTTGATTGATTATTTAGTTAGAATCTTTGTTGCAGGAGTATTCGCAACTGACGATTCTATTTCCTTTAATCTATCAAGGAATCCATCACTACTACGTAACTCTTCATACGAAGAATCTGAACGGAGTTTTTCCAAAATCGCAATTATATCGTCGTTAGTTACGCCGTGTTTTTTATCGTATTCGATGTATCGTAATATCTTTACAATTCCTCCATATTTGTAATGCATCTTTTTTTGATATCTTGTTGCGTCAGGAGACAGACCCTTGACATGCTTAATGACTGTGTTTTCCATATGTTTAATATGCCAATCTTTCATGGGAAAATTATTTTGAGTCAAAAGAATCAATTATATTTGTATCAAGGGTTATATAATATATTATTATTTTATACCCAATATTTCGTAGAGGGACAAAGACATCATCTGTTATCATGTCAACATCCAGAATAGCCATGACAAGTGTAAAGAATAACATCTAAGAACTATAAAGCAGCATTATTACTAATAGGGATATCATTAAGTTTTGCGGCATAAGCTAAATTGACTTGGAGTCCATTTCAAAGATCTTTTAGCTACAACCAACCCTGGCAATAAAATTTGCACAAAATGGCGTGAATGTATCACATCATGCAAATGCAATAGAAATAGATTATTTTTCCTCTAGATGAGTAATTTTTAGTTTTTTAGTTAATGACAGTAATCATTAATCATTCAATTCAGGAAAAATTCTGTGCACCCCAGTTAATCCTATCAATTTCCTTATAGTCTGCGCTAAACAGAATCTAAAGAATTAGTCCTTTGTATGCAATGAGAATATTGAGAATACGTAGATTTAATATTCAACGGTGTGCAAAAATCTATGCAACATTGGAGATAAATGGGCACTTAATTGCAAGGAAATTTTTTTCTTCAAAGAACGCGTCAAGCTATGATAGTATTGTTCGATTTACGACGTTCTATAAAGATTCAGCTTGGAAGAAAGAAATGGTCCGCTTTATTGGTGGGAAAAATAAGATAATTCTTGATTTAGCTTGCGGTACAGGTATTCTCTCAACATTCATCCCAAATGGAACAGCTAATTCAAAAATTATTGGATCTGATCTAACATTTGACTACCTACGACTAGCGAAAAAGAGACAAAGCTACGTGTTGTTGACCAATTCACTGGCAGAATTTCTTCCTTACAAAGACAATAGTTTTGATGTCATAATCTCATCATATTTGGCTAAATACACAAATTTAGCTGCAATGGTAAAGGAACATTGGCGAGTTTTAAGAAAAGATGGTATCATCATAGTCCATGACTTTACATATCCTAATTCTAATCTGGTAAGAATATTGTGGCATGTATATTTCCACATCTTGAATCAACTTGGAAAAGTAATTACTTCCTGGCAGGAGGTGTTTTCCAATCTTGACAAATTAATTCAGCTAAACCCTTGGGTAAACAATCTTGTTAGAGAGCTTGATATGATTGGGTTTAGATCTATATCAAGAAATTATTACACTCATGGTACTGCTGCTATAGTCAGGGCGATAAAGTAATGAAAGAACACGTTACCCGTCTTAACGAATGGTATGTTCCAAAATTTGGCCCTGTGAAATTCAGAATTTTTATTGGAATGCTATTTCTTCCATATACTGGAATGTGCATTTCTTTTTCAATAATCGGATCTTTGCTTTCCCCAGGAACAATATACTGGGATAGGATAGTTGCAATAATCCTGATTTACTTTACTGCTTTGGGTATTTCCGCACATGCTGCAGATAGTATAGGTTCTAAAAAAAATAAACCATGGGGAGATTATTTTTCTAATCTGGAATTGCTAATTTTGCTCATTAGCGGATTAGTAATAGCCTATGGCATTGGTATATACTACATTATTTTTTTTGTTCCATTATTACTACCGATAGCAATTTTGGAAGGATTCTTTCTATTTGCATATAACTATGAGTTGTGGAATGGATTTTTTCATAATAATATATGGTTTGCAATATCGTGGGGCAGTTTGCCATTTTTGGCCGGATATATCATGCAAACAAATTCTCTATCGTATACAGCATTATTAATATCCGCAGTGCCTTTTCTAATATCCTATACCGAGATAAAATTATCACGAAAATATAAAGTGCTTAAGCAAACTCATACATCTGAATCGAAAAGCATGGAACTCCGATTAAAAATCATCAGTACATCTACAACAATATTTACGATTGCATTCTTAATTCTCAAAGCCCTTTAGATCACTTTTTAATTTTCTAATTCCTTACCAAAACATCATGCATCCCGTGTATCGAATCAGCAGTCAATCTTTAACAAGTAAGGATATTTCAAGGCTTGAAACTATTGCAAATAAGAAATTTAATCTTGTTCAAAGAATACTGTTAGTTGATTTAGGAAATACTCAACAACTTTTAGAGGTAATAAATAATACAGAAACAAGAGTGATGGTAATTTCGCAGATCGAAAAAAAAGGTGTTATTTTGCGCAAGTCAATTATACATTCTTCAACAAATAAGATTCTAGCATATGCTAATTCTAAAATATATGGCAAATATTTACCATCTAAAATACTATCACAAATTCGTGAATGTAAGATAGGTATCGGTAAGATACTTCTATACCACAAGGTAGATATTTTCAAGAATATTACTGAAATAGGATATGTCCCAAGAGTACACATATTCAAAAATTACTCGCTTTATCATAATGACACTCTAATTTGCACGATAACAGAAATTTTCCCCTTCAGGATAATTAAATCTGTTTGAAAATAGTTTATCCCTTTCTCTAGTTTCATAATTTGAATATTACACTTCAATAAGACATTTGGTTCTGTACGCAAGATCATTTAAGTAGTGGGCCTAAGCATTCTAGTTTAATGAATTCAAGATTGGCATTAGTTTGTAGTGTAGTTGCTGCATTATCATTTTTGATAGTCGGGCTCTATACAACATCAAATCAGATGGTGGCATTTGGGCAGGACAATGCAACTGCCCCGAAAAATGAAAGTTCATCTATGGCTATGATGAATGCAAATATGTCTAGTGGAGGCAAGATACCGTCACTGTCAACACCGGGAGAGAAAGCATTCTATGTATTTACTACTGAAATTGAAGGTGTTGATGAGGAGAAACTTAAAGTTGCAGGAGATGCGTTCTCGGTAAATACGCTTGTTGCAAACAAGGGCGACAAAGTGACTGTTCACTTCTACAATGTAGATCCGGTGAAAGAGGAAAGACATTCATTGACAATCGGCGATCCATATGCGGTAAACATTGACGTCGGATTTGCTGAAAGTGGTAATGCTACATTTACAGCAGACAATGTAGGTGTATTTCCATTCTATTGCAAATATCATCTGCCTGTCATGGAAGGACAACTCGTCGTATTACCATAAGTTTTTTATTTTTTTTCAGCACCTTTTTTTTATTTCTTATTCACATTTTTGTAAGTAAATTTCTACCTCCCTGATTATGTCCGTAGGTCAAAATATGATCTTACAGTATTAATTGGATCAGCAGGTATCAAAAATTTTCAAATCATATATACAATCTTGCAGTATAGAATGTGATTGAAATCCAGTTCCGAATCAAATAGTATCAAGAAATTTGATCTTATAGTTATTGGAAGTGGCGCTGGGCTTGAAGTTGCACATGCAGCAGCGCAAACTGGCTTGAAAGTTGCAATTGTAGAAAAAAGCAAAATGGGCGGAACTTGTCTAAATAGAGGTTGTATTCCATCCAAGCTTCTAATACACAGTGCAGACATAGTGGAGACAATAAGGACAGCTCATCTATTCGGTATACATGTTGAAAAATATTCCATTGATTTTCAGAAAATAGTCCAAAGAGTAAATAATCTTATAGATTCAGATTCAAGCGATATAAGAAACTCTTTTGATAATTCTGAAAATCCAAAATTATTTACTTCTGAGTGCAGGTTTGTTGCTGAAAAAACCTTATTGATAGGCAAGGAGAAAATTTATTCAAACAAAATACTAATTGCCGCAGGGACCAGGCCCTTCATACCACCGATTAAGGGCTTGGAAACAACAAATTACCTTACCAGTGATCAAGCTCTTCGTCTTGACAAACAGCCTCAGGTCCTCACCATCATAGGAGGGGGATTCATAGCGGCTGAGCTTGGGCACTACTTTGGATCTCTTGGAACAGTAATCAACATAATCCAGAAAAAAAAGTCTTTAATACCAAATGAGGATGAGGAAATATCAAAAAAATTCACTGAAATCTTCTCTACGAAATACAACGTACATTTAGAGTGTTCCCCCAAACTAGTAACTACGAAAAGTGACAAATTTGTTGTACTTGCAAAGAGTTCAGAATCTAATAAAACTTTGGAAATTGAATCAGATCAACTATTATTAGCAACAGGGCGTGTCCCAAATTCCGATACACTTGATTTATCAAAGACGGGAGTTGATGTCGATGAGAATGGATTCATTAAGGTAGACAAAACTCTTGCAACCAACGTAGAAGGCATCTTTGCATTGGGCGACATTATCGGTAGGTATCAGTTTAGGCATAGCGCAAATTTGGAGGCTCAATATGTATTTTACAATATATTCAATCAAAAGAAAAAAATTCAGGTAGATTATAGCGCAATGCCGCACGCAATCTTTAGCTCACCGCAGGTCGCAGGAGTCGGCCATACGGAACAAGATTTGAAAAAGACAAGTAAAAAGGGATACGATAAATCAATCTATCACTATATCGATACTGCAATGGGGAAGGCATTAGAAGACAGAGAGGGTTTCGTGAAACTTTTGGTCAGCAAAGAAAACAGAAAAATTCTTGGATGTCATATAATCGGAAGTCAAGCTTCCATACTCATTCATGAAGTTCTTGTTGCAATGAAAAGCGGTGACGGAAGTATTGATAATATCTCCAAAACAGTTCACATACATCCGGCACTTTCAGAGGTGATTTCAAGAGGGGCAGTTACAATATGAGGGGAGATTGCCTCAATGTTTATCCAATGATTCAATCTGAATTCATGGCTACTGAATCCTGCTACTAATTTGGATTGAATTTGGAAAAATCCTTTTTAATTCATTTTTCAAAGTTAAGTTGTGGCAACAAAATTTAAAAAAATCAGAGAAAAGTTATCCAAGAATTCGGAAAAAATAAAGTATGCTTCAATTGGGAGTGGTAATGCCGTTGCAATGACATTATTTTACATACTACTAACCTAATTATCCATATTTTTTTATATCTGTGAAGAAAGTATCATTATATTATTTAGGTATTCAAACTGATAGGTGCTGTGTCAATTATCTTTATTGCCATATATTGGAAACGCTATTATTCTATTTTACATATAGATTAATGTGACCAGTAAGGGGAAGCTCAAAAGAGCTAAAAACCTAAATGACGAAATTAATATAAAGAAAAATGATAATGGAACTTCTAATATAAACCCGCTTGATGAGGAGAGCGAATTAATTAAAAGAAAATTAGAGGCAGAAAAGGCACGAAAGAGAACTCGAGGGCCGTATAGAAAAAGTCACGTTAATTAGTGCGCACCGTCGCTTGTATTAGTTTCACATATCTGTTTGACAAAAACTATAAGCATTGAACCAAAAGCGAAAATATTATCTAAAACAAATAGTATGGCAAATTAGTAACGCTCATATTGTGTCAAGTTTCTGAATTTTTTGTTCTGGATTTTTTTATAATCTTTGCAAATGAAAGTAGGTGACCATCTGGATCCCGTATGTGGAAATACCTCTCACCCCAAGACGCATCAATTGGCGCATTTTCAAATGATATTAGTTTAGATATGTTCTGATCATTTTTGAAATAAGAATACAGTTTATCAACGTCCTCAGTATGAAGAATAATTTTTGCGTCATTTTTTACATATCTATCTTGGATATTAGTAAGCTTGTATTGTTCTAGATTTAGATAAACACTGGAATTTTTTCCGATTTCGTATGTGGTAAAGGGTTCATCACGAGATCCACCGTAAATCAGTTTAAAACCAGGAATCTTAGAATAGAAATTACAAGATCTTTGCATATCTTTAATTAATAACGTCACTGCGGAAATTTTATAGACGTTCATAGAAGTTAACAGATTATTGTAAGCATCAATCTGTCATTTAAGAATTTCTTATCTTGGTAACAAAATCAATCCTAAAAATTTAAAACATCAATTGCAGTGGAATATGGAAATTACCGTTATATTAGTTACATTACATACGAATCCTCTCGCCTGAACTGGAAAATAAGTTAATCTTGTCATATTTTATACCAAACGTAGCTTCTTTTCCAACAACAAAATTATCTATTTTGGATAGAACATTGGATATCTTTAGTGACGATTGTCCAAGCCTTATTTCTGCTATCGATTCGTCACCAAGTGATTCAACATAAGCTATCTCGCCTTTCAGTCTAAAACCTTCGAATTTTTCATCACCTTCTAAAAATATTATGTCCTTTGGTCTTATACCTAGGATTATTTTTTCCTCGCCGATATCGGCAATATTAGAGTAGAGTACATCAAGATTCCGGATGATAAATTCAACATTATGTTTGTCGGCAGTGTTGTCGTCAAGTTCAAGACACAATGATTTCTCTCTGATTATTCTAAATTTCAGAAAATTCATAGGAGGAACGCCTATGAAACTTGCCACAAATTGATTCGTAGGTTCGTTGTAGACTTTCTGCGGAGAATCAAGTTGAAGCATTTTTCCCGCATTCATAATCCCTACACGGTCGGCCATGCTCATTGCTTCAGCTTGGTCATGTGTTATGTAAAGTGTGGTTATACCTACTTTTTTCTGCAATTTCTTTATCTCAACTCTCATTTCAGTACGTAATTTGGCATCAAGGTTGCTAAGTGGTTCATCCATCAAGAAGATTTTTGGTTCTCTGACCAAAGCCCTACCAAGAGCAACCCTTTGCATTTGACCTCCACTAATTTCCTTGGGTTTTCTTTCGAGTAAGTTACTTATGTTAAGAAGATTAGCGATTTTTTGAACCCTTTCATTTATCTGATTTTTTTGTAGCTTTCTCATCTTCAATGGAAAAGCAATGTTATCATAGACATTCATGTGTGGATAAAGAGAGTAATTTTGAAATACCATGGCTACATCGCGATCTTTTGGGGGAAGTTTATTCACCAATTCTCCTCCAATATGGATCTCTCCACTAGTAATATCTGTCAAGCCAGCAATACATCTGAGTACAGTTGTCTTTCCACATCCTGAAGGACCAAGTAGAACCATAAATTCACCAGAGCTTATTTCTAGCGAAAAGTTTTCTAGTGCAGTTAAATGTCCATACTTTTTGGTCAAATTTCTTATGCTGAGGGTTGTCAAAATAATCGCTTCTACTTGAATTGATTTTATTTGCATATCATATTAATTTTAGTTCTCTTCCCGAACGTATGATAATCCGTTCACTGGAAAATTTTGCAATATAATTCAATATTTCTATTTATTGGTAGCAATGGTACGCAAAAGGAAAATTCTCAAGTCGCACAAGAATACATTACTAGACAAATGATGCAGATTAGAGAACTTGATATGGTTCACGGATCGCCAATACTTAAAAGCATCACATTCTAGATATCAATAATGAGAAAAGACGGCTATATTGGAAGATATTTTTCTGACAGAAATATGAAATGTAACAAGAATATTGTTCATAAATTCGTCTGCAAAGATTTTAAATTAATTTTATTCTTGGCGTTAGTAGCTGTTGTTTTGATAGCACCAAGCTTGACCCCCATTCGAGTGGTTCAAGCACAACAACCCAATCAAGTTACACTTACAGCTATAGTGGCAGAGCCAAAAGAAAGATGGGACGCTTTGTTTGCCGATGCCTTAACTAAACTAAGGGAAAAACATCCAGACACTACTATAAACATTGATTATCGTGTGTTACCATATGCCGATACACGAAAACAGATTCTAACGGCAATGGCAGGAAAGACCTCGATTGATCTTATTTCAGTTGATCAGATCTGGCTTGGCGAGTTTGCTGAAGGTGGGTTTCTCTCTGATCTAACTGATTTAACAAATTCATGGAATCGATCCTCTGAATGGTATAAAACTAATTGGGATGGCGGTATCTACAATGGTAAGGTATACGGGATTTGGGCTTGGACAGACGTGAGGGCAATGTGGTATTGGAAAGACCTCTTAAATCAAAGCAGTGTGAATCCTGAATCGCTTAAAACATGGGCTGGTTACCTTGATGCAGCGAAGAAGATTGAAAGCTCCACTAAAGGGAAAGGAATTGAGGCCATGCATCTTGTTGGAGCAAGTCATTCTCCAGATATGTGGTACCCCTATCTATGGATGCAAGGTGGGGAGATAGTCAAACAAAAGACTGGCCATCCTGAGAAAGGCACCTACTGGTTTCCTTCATACAACAGTACAGAGGGTGTAAAAGCCCTCGAGTTTTTGAGGGATCAAGTAAACACAGGAATTAAGCCTCAGATAAATCATTTTTGGGGCCAAGAGTTTGCAGACAAGAAATTTGCTGTGATGTTGGAAGGCTCATGGTTACTGGGACACTTTAATCGCACTGAATGGAATGGTCTTGACAAAAACGTTGGCATGATTCCGATGTTTCCAGTTCCTAAAGCTAGTGACACGAGTGCGACAATGATGGGTGGCTGGATGCTCGGCATACCTATCACTTCCACAAATAAGGCACTTTCATGGGAATTGCTCACAATAATGGTACAGCCAGATGTGCTTGCGCCCATGTTAGAAAAATACGCATATCTCCCAACTCAAAAACCAATCGCCGAAGGGCAGTATTCAGGTCAGCTTGCTAATACCATACCCTATTATAAAGAGCTCATTTCGATGTTATCCATAGGACACAGCAGACCAAGTATAGCTGAATACCCACAAATCGCTGATAACATAAGACAGGCAATCGATGAGGTTTATCTTGGAGTAAAGGAACCAAAACAAGCACTAGATGACGCCGCCAAAAAATCTGCAGAAGTACTGGGTTGGTCTTAGCAGCAATTGAACTATAAATTCGATTAAAACCCGTAATTTTAATGAAAGTCACGCTAGAGGCGAGAACTGGCAGAATCCAACCATACTTGCTTCTAGTGCCAGCTCTTGCGATACTAATCGGGTTCCTTTTGTTCCCACTTATGTGGAACGTATATCTAGCACTGCATGATGTATCATTAACTACAATTCTGGGAAATTGGAAGTATGTTGGACTCAAGAATTTTGACAATCTCATACATGACCATGACTTTCATACGTCACTTCAGGTGAGTCTAATATTTGTAGGCGGTTCGGTGGCTCTTCAGTTTTTTGTTGGAATGGTCCTTGCAGTAGTATTGAATCAACAAATTAGGGGTTCGAACACTTTCAGAGCACTGTTCATAATACCTTGGACAGTCTCTGCAGTCATAACAGGATTTTCATTTAAGTTCATATTTAATGATAGTTTTGGAATCATGAATTATGGTCTGGGGCAACTGGGATTAGCGCCTGTTTCCTGGTTATCAGATCCTGGAACAGTTGTATGGACATTAATAATTGCAAACATGTGGCATGGTACACCATTCACCGTAATATTCCTTACTGCAGGACTATTTTCAATTAATCCCGTGGTTTATGAAGCAGCGCGAATAGATGGCGCAACGAAAATTAAAAGTTTCTTGTACATTACGCTCCCACTATTAAGACCGTTTGTTATCATAAATCTTATTCTTATCACTATGTGGTCGGTAAATTTCTTTGACTTAATCCTTGTCATGACGAATGGTGGACCCCTTTTTTCAAGTACCACGTCATCCTTGTTTATGTACCGACAGGGTTTTGAATTTGGGCTACTATCAAAGGGCGCTGCTGCAGGATTTTTGTTAATTGCAATGAACTTAGTTTTGGCATATTCATATATCAAACTGCTAAGGAGTAAAGAGAAAACAATTGAGATCAGACAGTCATAAGAAACATATACGAAATTTGAACCGAATTCGCCGATGTTCGGATGAACAAAACTATGACTTGAGGATATCGATGAAGATTCTATGATCCTGATAGACAAGACACTGATTTATTTTGTAATTGCTACATATCTCTTTATTACTTTGGCGCCGCTTTTATGGGTGCTTTCAACCTCATTCAAGCCAAATCAAGAAGCCATTAGCTTTCCTCCAAAATTCCTGCCAGATTCGCCTACTTTCGATAACTATCTCTTCGTGTTAACTGACCCAAAACTTGTAACAAGTCTTATCAACAGCTTGGTCGTAAGTATCGGAAGTACCGGTTTGAGTGTAGTCGTAAGTGCACTTGGTGGCTACGCATTTGCACGGTTTGAATTTAAAGGTAAGAACTTGCTGATTAGCACAATTTTGGGCTTATTTATGATCCCTGTTGTCATTAACATTATCCCATTATACATTATGCTGGCCAACATAGGTCTTCTGAATTCGCTACTAGCATTGGTATTAACATTTCAGATTCTCATCATACCACTCAACATATTTCTATTAAAGAACTATTTTGAAACAATTCCAAAGGAGCTGGAGGAAGCAGCACTGATAGATGGTTGTTCAAAAATGCGAGCTTTTTGGCATGTCATCGTACCGATTTCTATGCCGGGTTTTCTAATAGCAGCTATCCTATCGTTTAGATTTTCTTGGAACGAATTTGTGTTACCTATTGTCCTATCCAATAGACCTGATGTCATGGTATTTCAGGTTGCATTGTATCAATTCATTTCGCTTTATAGGATTGATTGGGGTTATCTAACTGCAGGCATAAACATTGCACTGATTCCTGTTGTTGTACTTATGTTGTTTTTCCAGAAGAGAATGATAAGGGGCTTGACTCTTGGCGCTGTTAGGGGCTAAGTCACAATAATGTTCAAAAATATCGGACATCTCAATTTGCAAACATTCCAGTTATTGTACTGGTATACCCGAAATTTTATTTCAAATCACGCAACTTTATGTTATAGCTAAGCCCAAATCTGTGAGCTTCATCCCTCAGATATTGTAATATTTTGAGTGATTTGCTACTCTTGGGAATAACTACTGGAAAGACTGAATTAGGAACAAAAATTTCTTCTCTTTCTTTTGCAATAGATATGCACGGGATTTTTAAATCTAATTTTGATATGGCGTCAAGTGCAGAATGAAGTTGACCTTTTCCACCGTCAATTAATACCAAATCTGGTAAATTGAGTTTATCTTCTTTTGAGTATCGACGAGTTACTATTTCGCTTATCATTGCGAAATCATTTTGGTACTTTATTGTTTTTATTTTAAATTTTCTATAAAATGATTTTTCAGGAATTCCATTAACAAATCTAACACATGAGCCAACAGCTATCGATAAACCAAGATTTGAAACATCAAAACAGTCAATAATTTTAGGAAGTGACTTGAGGTTCAGTACTTTTTTTAGGTCAAGTAGTGCGGGTTCAAAACCTTTTGAGATATACGTCGATAAATTTCTAACAATTAAGTTCATTAACTGCTTTCTTTCGACATCGATTCTGTTAGATAACCTTATAATGTTCACTCTGTGCGACGCAATCCTTTCCAAAGACTTTTCAAGCACCTGTTTTGAGTCTGGATCTTCATTGACATAGATAAATCGTGGCACTGATGATTTGGAATTATAATATTGTGATAAGAAGGTAGAAAATGAGTTATCACCCAGCAAATCAAATTGGTACTTTTTTCTATCCCTAATTACTCCACGATATCTTCTTAGGATCAATATATGTGCTTTCGATTGCAAAAGGTCATACTTGATACCAACATACTCCTCTTCAGATCTTGAACTAACTGATTGTTCTATTTTTTGTTTTGATCTCAGATTTTCAAGTCTGCTTACGGTATCTCTTATTGCCTTTGCTTTTTCATAGTCAAGGCTAGACGATGCACTAGTCATATCCTCGTTCATTTTTTCTATAAAGTCGTCAATGCTTTTTTTTCCAGCAAGAATATTTTCTAGCGATAGAACATTATCCATATACTCATGCTGAGTAACGTTATTTATACATGGAGCATCACAGTTATTGATAAAGTATTCAAGACAAGGTTTCTTTGGAAGTCTGTCACATATTCTAATCTTAAAGATTTTTCTCAATAAACCAATGGTAAGCAATTTTGAGCTTCCATGCACAAAAGGCCCAAAAACCTTGCCCTTGGTACCAGTAAATTTACCGTCTCTGTTTCTTCTTGCTACGAGCAATCTAGGAAATTTTTCATCTGAAATTTTAAGATAAGTATACCGCTGCTGGTCCTTTAGGTCAATATTAAAGAGCGGCCTATATTGTTTTATTAGATTCGATTCTAACAAGAATGCCTCAATTTCATTATCTGTGACAAGGAAATCGATATCTTGGACTTTACTGATTAGTTTGGATGTCTTCCAATTAAAAGTGTCATGGGATTCTCTATAGTTAAAGTAAGAAAGTACGCGCTTTCGGAGATTCTTTGCTTTGCCTATGTAGATAATTTTGCCTTCCTTATCTTTCATCATATATACTCCTGGGTCATAAGGAAGCGTTAGGACTCTTTTTCGTAGCTCCTTAATATTTTCAGATTGGTATAGAATTCTAGTTGATATAGAAGTAGTTAAGTGCGTCCACCACTTTTATTTTTTCTTATCGTCTGGCTTACAACCAATTTGGATTTAAGATATTTTCCAGTATAACTTGAAATGTGGTTTGATACTTGTTCTGGTGTGCCAGTAACAACAATATTTCCACCATTATCCCCCCCTTCAGGACCAAGATCAATTATCCAGTCAGACGCTGCTATTACATCAAGATTGTGTTCAATCAGTATGACCGTATTACCTATATTTACCAGTCTGTCTAATACATTAAGTAGCTTTTTTACATCTGCAAAGTGTAATCCCGTAGTAGGTTCATCCAGAATGTATAGCGTACTTCCAGTATCCCTTCTTGCGAGCTCTGAAGATAGTTTAATCCTCTGCGCCTCTCCTCCTGAAAGTGTTGTTGCTGGCTGTCCCAGTCTTATGTATCCTAATCCGACATCATAAAGCGTCACTAATTTTCTTTCAATAGATGCGATATTTGAAAAGAATTCAAGTCCCTCTTCAACAGTCATATTTAGAATGTCTGAAATTGTCTTGCCTTTGTATGTTATCTGCAAGGTTTCTGAATTGTATCTTTTTCCTTTACATTCGTCGCAAGTAACATATACATCTGCAAGAAATTGCATCTCAATTCTTTTGACTCCAGCTCCCTCGCATGAATCACAGCGACCGCCTGGAACATTGAATGAAAATCTACCAGGTTTATACCCCATTTCTCTTGCTTTAAGTGTTTTGGCAAAGATCTCTCGTATGGGACCAAAAGCGTTCACATAAGTTGCCGTATTAGACCTGGGTGTTCTACCGATAGGAGATTGATCAATGCCAATTACTTTATCCAAGTTTTGGAGACCTGTAATCTTATCATGAGTCCCAGGTTTTTCCTTGGAAAAGTAAAAGTGATTTGACAATGCTTTGAAAAGGATTTCATTTACAAGGGTTGATTTCCCTGAACCCGACACACCAGTTACTGTTGTCATGCATCCTAGAGGAAAATTAACTGTTATCTTTTTGAGATTGTTCTCCCTGGCATTATGAAGGGTGAGCCAGCTCTTTGCACTCCTCTCAAAATTCTTGTGGTATACCTTATCGTCGCCTTTAAGGAATCTTCCAGTTATAGAATTCTTATTTTCTATGATATCTCTGAGAAATCCGTTAGCAACTATCTTTCCGCCGTGAATTCCAGCTCCCTCTCCAATATCAATAATCCAATCTGAACTTCTAATAACTTCTTCATCATGTTCTACTATTATAAGCGTGTTACCAAGGTCTCTTAATTTTCTTAATGTTTCAATCAATCTGTTATTATCTCGCTGATGCAGCCCAATCGTTGGCTCATCAAGTACATACAAAACACCAGTAAGGTTAGAACCAATCTGTGTGGCAAGGCGTATTCTCTGCGATTCACCCCCAGATAATGTCGAAGTCATCCTGTTTAGTGTAAGATAGTTTAGTCCAACATTTTTGAGAAATTCCAATCTAGAGATTATCTCCTTAAGAATATTCTTTGCAATATACCTATCAGTCTCAGAAAGGGAAAGACTGATAAAAAAATTATAGCATTTGTCAATCGACAAATCGCATACACTCATGATAGATTTGCCAGCAATCTTGACTGCCAAAGAATCAGGACGAAGTCTCATCCCTTTGCATAGCTCGCACGGTAGCTCTCTTATAAACTGCTCAAGGTCTCTTCGCTTTGCTTCAGATTCTGTTTGTGCATACACTCTATCCAAGTTCGGAATAACTCCTTCAAAAGTACTACGATACTCCCAGGATGAATCAGATGTTCTAGATTCATATTTATAATGTATATTTTCATCTGTCCCATATAGAATAACATTTAATTGCTTATTTGTCATCTTTGAGATGGGCTGGTAGAGGTTAAACCCGAATCTCTTTCCTACATCACGTAACATCGAAGATCTGAATGTTGCAAAGTGGCCTGCCCATGGTTTTATTGCACCATCTAAGATACTCTTTGTTCTATCTGGAATAACTAGTTCGGGGTCAAACTCGACTTTGATACCAAGTCCATTACATTGTTTGCATGCGCCAAAAGGTGAGTTGAACGAAAACGAACG
>JAHEZK010000027.1 GCA_023251115.1 Nitrosomicrobium frigidum (SeqCode)
TTATATCTCCTTCAATGCTTTTCACTTCAATATCTTTGAATCCAGCTTCGGTGAGTTTCATTATGGCCATTTCTTTACCCCACATAGTACCAAGACCTTCGCCATTGTGAGCTAAGGAGACAGACATACAATGCATGGTAGATATTGTATAAAGTGCAGGTGCCAGCAGAGCATCAATATTTTTGTGTACCTGACTCGATGCGGCGATATCTTGCATCAGAAATAATCCTTCCTTATTTAAAGAGCGATTGATAGCCTTCAGGACCTTTGTGGGTTGCACCTGGTCATGAATAGTATCGAAAGCTGTTATTACATCGAAATTTCCAATTTCTTCAATCAATAGTGCGTCTTTAACCTCAAATCTAACATTTGTCAGTCCCATTTTCTCTGCTTCTTCTTTAGCTGCAGATATGCCTTCACGAGAAATATCACACCCTGTAAATTTGGAGTTTGAAAATGCTTTACCCATGAGGTTGACGGCATGTCCTCTTCCACATCCGATATCTAAAACTTTAATTCCTTTTTTCAATCTGTCTGTTATTTTGGGATTTAATTGCAGAATCTGGCTAGTCAATTTACTGTCAAAAATTCTTGCTGTTTCTTCCGCCTGTAGCTGTTGAAATTTTGGATATTCTGAATATGGGAGACCTCCACCTTTCCGAAAACACTCAACAATCTTGTCTTCAACATTTCCCATCAGGGATACATATTGGGCAAATACAGCCAAATTGTCTACACCTGATTTTCCAGTTAGGAAAGCAGAATGTTCCTTCGGAAGATTGTATTTCCTCGTCAAGGGATCATATTTAACTATTTTTCCTGTTACCATAGCACCAAGCCATTCTCTAACATATCGCTCATTAAGCTTGGTCTCTTGTGCAATTTCTTGACTTGTGGATGGTTCCAACTCCGACAAGATATCAAATAGGGCGGTTTTATATCCTATACTAATCATAAGTGACAGCATTCCTCCATTTAGAAATTGAAACATTTTTGAGGCAAATTCTTCTGCCAGAGATTTGTCATAATTGTCAAAATCTTGCTTTCCCATTGGAGTCTATATATAATTATTCAATTTAAATATTTTTGATACTTAAATTTGTAAATTTGTAAATTCGAAATTAAGACTTGTATATTATTGGTTCTATTCAAGTGTAGTAGAAAAAGTGATATTATTCAGAGGGAATAAATTTGGTTGTCTATTTCCAGTCCCAAATAATACCTGACGCTGTACCATTGGGCCAGTATTTGTAAACATATAGACCAATTACATTATCGAGAAATCCGAGGCGACCTTCTGGATTGCTTTCGAAAATCTGAATACCTTTGTATGTCTCAATTCCATTATCGTCTGTTTTCCCCACATCATGACCAGTGTAATTAGCAATTTCACCATCTATCGTAGTAAAATTTCCTTTTCCGATACTGGTAGAATTACTTTTATCTAAATGAGTAGTCACGAAAGTCCCAAGATCAGTAATATTTCCTACGCCATTCAAAATCCCCGTAGCATTAAAGGAATCCTGTGTTTGCATCGGATCCGCATTAACCGTTACCGAACCCACTCTCTTATGACTGGTTTCCTGATATATAGGTGAACCAAAGAACGATGTAAGATTCTCGAAATTTTGGAGTTTCGACGATATATCACTAGTATTCGATGTATTGGATACTTGTTCCTTAACAACACTGGGCCCTTGGCCGAGAGCATCGTGAGGCAGAATATTAAGAGAGGTAACTACTGCTCCTATCAATGAAACCGAAATTAGTAGAAAGTACTTGCCACTACCAATTTTCATAGTGACTACTTGTAGCTTGGTTTTTATATGTTTTTACGCTTTTTTCTCATGATTCCACGCAGTTAGTGGCATAAAAATTGAATCTAATGGCTATAATTCACTAGCAGAACCGTCGTGAAAAGTACTCCTTCTCGAATTTGGTTGGAATCAATAAATCATTTTGAAACTTAAATGAATCACAAAAAAGGCTTTTTGTCAATGGAAATACCCGCCATGAGAATAGATCCAGATAATGATGATTATGCAGTAATTTCTATATATTGGTATCTTTTTTTATCCATTCTCTTTCTTCAAGATATCCAATCAGTTTTATCATTTGTTCAACTCTAACTTTACCTCCAACCTCGCTATTACAAAATTTATAATGTCCTATTAATTGAGAATGTTCTTCTTCAGAGAGACTACCCTTTTCTTCAATAAGATCAAAGAATAAATCCTCTTTTTCAGTATGTATACTTATGAATACCGAATATGCTTTCAGGAATCTAGCTACTCTTTCCCTAGAATCAAGCCCGTCTTCCCAAGATACTAAACTTTGAACTAACATTTTTGCTATTCTTCTGCCCAGTTCGTGTTCTATTAAGAATTTTCGTATCTCTTCAGAAAAGTTATCTTTTTCGTTCATTTGTGGGAAATATGCCTTTTCTTCCTTACCATGGTGTAATTTATCAACAAATTCCTGAATAAGCATTGATAATATTTTGATATCTTCTATCGGAATATCTGAGTTATTATATAAGAGATCAGAACATTTCTTTGCAATTCTACCAAGTCGATTTACTAGAACGTGATCTTGCTTGAGGTTTTTTGTTGCATTCAAGACCATTCAGAATTTACGAAAAGATAAATGATTCAAAAATGCGACAATAGTGATACGGTATATCAAAAAATAGCTCATGGATTAGCCACGATCAGGTTCTTTATATTTATTTAATTTTGCATTCCAAATTATGCTATACTTACTAGTACTGACTTTGTAAGTTAGATGTAATTTAATTTGGTATTAAAATCTTTGAAACTTGTGAGAATTTTCAATATCTTTTTTGGTAGCGTTTGACTTTCAAAATGTTGGTCTAAATGCGATAGGCTTAATCTGTACAACTTCCTGCATTGCAAGTTCTTGTTTACCTAGTGGTAATAATAAATATCTATTTAAGTGGTTAGGGGTTTTCTATAATAATATATGAATGGTCAAAGGACAGGCAATAGTCAAGAAATTGACCCCACTGAATTAAAAAAGAAAATAGATAATCACGAGGATATTTTCATTCTGGATGTTAGGACACCTCAAGAATATGAATCTTGGAAATTATCATATGATAATCATCAAAATCCTAAATTGATTCCTGTTGATCGCTTGTTTACGAATGATTCTAACTTGCTCAGAGAGATACCAAAAGATAAAGAGATTGTCACACTTTGTGCTCACGGAAACAGGTCCATGATGGCAGCAAGGTTACTCAATCAATTAGGATATAATGTAAAAAGTGTCAGAGGAGGAATGGCGGGTTGGAATAAGGTCTACGATGCTGCAGAAATTGTAGTTCCTAATGACGCTCCATTTAGAATATGGCAGATCAGAAGAATATCCAAAGGATGTATGGGATACGTTATATCTTCTAAAGACGATAGTACGGCAGTAGTAATAGATCCAAGTCGTGAAATTTATGAGGCTTTTCTAAATGTTGCGAAGGAAAATGGATTGAAAATAATAAAAATAATTGATACTCATCAACATGCAGATCATGTATCTGGAGTAGCAAAGTTGGCTAAAGCAATAAATGCACAGACACATGAGGAAGTAACGACATATTTCAGTTCACTTGAAGAATACAATAGCGAAAATACCGAAATCAATATCAAGTATATTGAAAATGGAGAAAAAATTGAAATATCAAAGAAAATTTGGTTAAGAGCTATTCACACTCCGGGGCATACGAATGGTAGTTTTTCTTTCTTGATAGAGCATTCTGGTTCTGATTCCGATTCTGATAAAACTGATGGAATGAAAAGCACAGACAACCATATTCAGTATTCGTATTTATTCACCGGGGATACACTATTCGTAGATGGTGTAGGGCGACCTGACCTTAGGGAGGAAGCAAAAAAATACGCTGAAATGCTATACGAGAGTTATCACAAATCGATAGTTCAATTACCAGACAATACCATGATACTTCCTGCACACTTTAATGGAAGCTCAATTAGTTTAAAGCACGCTGCTCCAATATCTGAAGCGATCGGTTCACTAAAGAAAAAAGTAACGCTTCTTTCCATGAACAAAGATGAATTTGTACATTTAGTTACTGACACCTTGCCGGCGAGGCCAATGAACTACAAGACAATTATTGATATCAATAAGAGGATTCTAACATTTGACAATATGCAAATGCCCGATTTAGAGGCTGGCCCAAATTCGTGTGCAGTATCCATAGAACCAAAATAATAAATTCACCGATCAAAACTTTATGCAATTTCTGCTTATAGCGCCGAATTGAATTTATTTTTTATTTGATATATTTATGGCCCAAAATCATATTCTTTGGCACTATATAGATGTTCCAACTGACAGGATCAATTTAATTTTTCCTAGATGGCATATGATGAACAGGGAATTATGATGTGTGCCGCCTCGCTCAATTACACTCACTATGCTACGATTGTATATCTCGAGTCGGCTGTCAATGTGGGTATCGTGGTTCCTAAAGAAGCGTTACTACGAGCAGTGGTTTGATTTTCTGGGCCTGTGATCCCTTGAAGTCCTTTTTCTTTCAGTATTTCATTGAGAATTTTCAGGTCGTAAAGTCCACTAAGGTCAGGTTTTATTTTTCCGAGATATCCTATTTCAAATGCATCGTTTGCAGATTTGATGAGTGTTTCTTGCAAGGGATCGTAGGTTAGCTCGAGCCTTGAGAAAGCTTCCTTTAGTTGATCATCTGGAATAGTTTGACCTGTAAGTTTTTTTAGTTCAAAATTGAAAGTCTTCAAGGCTTCTTCTTTATGGCTATTTATCCATTGTGTCTCATTTACATGTGCTTCCAAAAACTTCTTTATTACATCAGGATTATTTTTAAGATATTCGGGATTAACGATTATATTTGCAGTAACAAATTTATCTGCGGGCCATTGACTTCGTTCATCCAAAAATAATCTACCATTGCCTTCCTTGATCAGTTTTTCACCCCAAGGCTCAGGTACCCAGGCTCCATCGATTTCTTTCTTTAAGAACAGTGTCAAAATATCAGGATTCTTTATGGGCAGAACCTCTACGTTTCCACCTTTGTCCTTTGTTTTGAATCCGTTATCAAGTAAATATTTCCTCAATGCTACATCCTGGGTGTTTCCTATTTGTGGTGATGCGAATTTTTTACCGGCAAAGTCTTTTGTAGACTGAATACCAGAATCATTTCTTACTATGAAGACAGCGCCACCACTTGCTACTCCAGATATAACTCTGAGAGCCTTACCTTCAGAAACTACATAACCATTGACCGTGGGATTTGGACCAATGTACGCCGCATCGATTTGATTTGCCAAAAGGGCTTCTGTAGCCGAGGGACCAGCATTAAACGTTAAAGTCTTCAACTCTATATTATTTCCTAAAACTTTCTGATAGTCTCCATTTCCTACTCCGATTAATGCTTGCGCGTGATTAATGTTCGGAAAGTATCCTAGTCTAAATACTTTTTTTTGAGTTGACTGCGCATATGCCTGATTTGAGAGAGACGGTGTTATAATAAATCCGGCTATAAGTAATATAGTCATCACTGCTGTGATTCTTAATTTATTGTTCATGTTTTCTACCTAATTCAAAGCATATTTGAATACTTGCAAATGTGCATAATTTTAATAAAATATGCATAAAATGCATAATTTATTTGAGATAGACAGATTTGAAGTACATAAGCAAATATTGCAAAGTTGAAAATTTCCTATCATATGTGTTATTTAAATTTCGATTAAATCGCGAGTACAGGCAGAACATGTTACTCTCAATAGTATCTAGATAAATATTATCTGGTTAGAAACTTTTGAATGTTCATAACCATACTGATTTGACGGGATAATACACCTTTCTTCTACTGTCATCCAAGCTATTTCGTTCAATAATAAAACCCTGATTCCTTAAGTCTTCTGGCTTATTAATTCATCTATCTTGATTTTTATTGACAAAGTTCGCTAATAGGGCAAAACTGACTGCATAAGGCAGTGAAATTTTTATTGTACTGTGATGATAATTACTTATGAGATTTTTAGTAAGAGCGCAAATTTCCACCGACGCTGGGAATAGAATGATAAAGAATCCAAAATTCATGCAAAATCTTGAAGATTACATCAAGAAAGTAAACGCGGAGGCTTCCTATTTTTTTGAAGCTGGAGGAGATAGAACTTTTGCCTTTATAGTCAATTTGGAAAGTTCTGATATGATACCATCAGTAGCTGAACCATTATTTCAGGATTTTGGAGCCAAGGTTGAATTTCATCCTGTAATGGTATTAGAGGATCTAAAAAAAGCGCTGGAACATATGGGTTAAACTCAAAAGATAGAATTTATCAATTCTATTTAAAGTACCACTAATGACGACTATGGTAAAACAAAGAGCATCTTCATTCATAATTTTTAGTAGGAGATTAATCCCGGTACTAGTATTGGTATCAGATCAGTCACCACCATAAGTCAATTCTATGAATTTTTCTCTCGACTGGCTTTCAAGAGATGGAAAGTTGTTACTTGCGGCAAGAATTCTGAGGACATTTGGCTATGGATTCCTTAGTGTTATTATAGCCATTTATCTAAGGTTTTTGGGTTTTGATGACGTGCACATAGGTCTCCTTTTAGGCTCGACCCTTGTGAACAGTGTAGTTTTTACATTATTTGCCAGCTTTTATGCAGATAGAATTGGGAGAAGGAAACTTCTAGTTATTTATGCTTCATTAATGTCTGTTTCTGGAGTAATATTCGCATTCACCGATAATTATTTCCTGTTAATATTTGCTGCATTCATAGGAACTATAAATGTGACTGGATCAGAGACCGGGGCATTTCTAACAATAGAACAAGCTATTTTACCACAAACAATTAAGGATAAGAAAAAGATGAATACAGTGTTCGCCTTGTACAATATGTTGGGAACGTTTGCAATGTCTGGGGGTATCTTACTTTCGGGCCTACCATCACTTCTCCAAGAACAATATTCTACACTAAATGAAGCTGAATCTATCAAAATATTATTCGGCTTGTACTGTATCGTTGGACTTGTTGTTATGATTATTTATATTATGGTTTCAAGTGAAATTGAAATAAAGTCAAGTATCAAGAATACTGTAAAGCAAACGCTGTCTCCAAAATCAAAACGGATTGTTGGTAAACTTTCTGGACTGTTTGCAGTTGATTCCTTCGCAGGTGGTTTCGTAATCCAAAGTGTTGTATCCCTTTGGTTCTTTACTAGATTTGGAGCTGATCTTACGATCTTGTCCTATATTTTTTCGGCGGCAGGTATACTAACGGCTTTTTCTTACATTGCAGCAGCAAAGATTGCTGATAGAATAGGCCTTGTAAATACAATGGTATTTACCCATATTCCGTCTAATGTTTTGCTTATCTTGGTAGCTTTTGCACCGACTTTACAACTGGCTATAATATTCTATTTGGTTAGGATGTCTCTATCTCAGATGGATGTTCCGACTAGACAATCGTATATTGTTTCTATTGTCAGTGAGGATGAGAGAACTGCCGCCTCAGGACTGACAAACGTCTCAAGAAATATTGCACAAACGGTATCTCCATCAGTAATTGGATATATCTTTCAGTCGTTTTTGTCACTCTCAGGACCATTTGTGCTAGGTGGTGTGATCAAGATTATGTATGATTTGGCATTGTATTTTAATTTCAGAAATATAAAGTCAAAAGAGTAATACAAGGTTTAGGCTTGGATGATTAATGTTACTGATGCCTGACTTTGATGCCTGACTTTGATGCCTGACTTTGATGCCTATCTCGCGCGGCAATATGCAGAATGTATTTTAGTACTGTGACTCTTTATTCTTGGACAGCCGGTCAGTGCGATTATTTGGTGTTGATTAACAAAAAGATTCACTAATAAGTACTCTCTATTCAGTGATATACATGTCTGATGATAAGCTATTTCAATTGTCAAAACACAAGTACATTAACATTGAAACGTATAGGAAGAATGGTACTGGAATAAGAACTCCCGTTTGGTTTGTGGTTAATCAAGGGTTGATCTATTTTAGGAGCGATGCCAAGTCCGGGAAGGTCAAAAGGATTAGGAATAATCCGCATGTAAAGATTGCTCCCTGCAATATGGGCGGAAATGTGGAGGGTGATTGGTATGATGGAAAAGCAAAGTTTTCCGATTCGGCTGAGTCGACAATAGCTTATTCCCTGATTAACAAAAAATATGGTTTACTAACTACTTTCATTAGACTATTCAACAAGATTAGGAGTACCAGTCCTTTAGTCATATCGCTAACACTAGAATAAGTTTGCAAAATATCTATTTGATTGACTATCATTATAATCGGTTAGCAGAATTTAGTGCAAAAATATATGCCAAGATTATTTGAAATTTTATCAGAAATGGTTGATATTAGTAGGAATCAGGTTGAGCTTACTACCATTTTTAAATATTATATTACTTAATATTACATATGAGAAAAACTGGAAAAGAAATCGACATCACTCAAAGTTCTAATGATACTAGCGCCGATAGCCGCTCGATTAGACTGGTGACAAAGAGTAACGAAACTCCAGAAGGTGATGGTTTTATAGTACACAGGTCCTTCCCTTCACAGTCCATCCGGAATTTAGACCCTTTTTTACTTTTAGATGAGATGGGTCCTCTAGATCTGTTACCATATGAGACCAAAGGTTTTCCGGAACATCCCCACAGAGGCTTTGTAACTGTTACATATATGCTCGAAGGAAGATTTGAACACAAAGATTCACAGGGAAATACCGGAGAGCTAGGACCTGGTGACGTGCAATGGATGACAGCAGGTTCTGGATTGGTTCATTCAGAAATGCCTGAAAAAGAGTTTGCCAAGAATGGAGGAAGGTTACATGGATTCCAATTATGGATAAATCTTCGCAAAATTGACAAGTGGATCAAACCGGATTATCAGGATGTTCCTTCCGCAAAAATCCCTCTAATCAGAACACCAGATGGTAAAGTATCAGTTAAAGTTATCGCAGGAAATTATCATGATACAAAAGCGGTAATTAACACTCTAACTCCTATTTTGTATTTGCATTTTACTCTACAACCAGATTCAGAGGTTGTTCAACCAGTTCCTGAAAATTTTAATGCCTTTGCGTATGTTATTAGTGGCAATGGTCTTTTTGGTAAAGATAAGACACCGGTCCAAGAAAAGAACTTGATAGTATTCAAAAATGACGGTGAATACATTTCCATCGGATCTGATAATAAAAATCCTTTGGATGTATTGCTTGTTGCTGGAATGCCTTTCAATGAACCGGTAGTACAGTACGGACCATTTGTTATGAACACTAAGGAAGAGATAGATAAAACTATGGAAGATTATCGGAATGGTAAAATAGGAAAGATTGAATTCTAAACTACAGGGACGCTTGTATTTTAGTTTCTTATTTTGTTCTCTTTTTTGTCGATGTAATTCTGTAATATTCTGAACACGTATTTAATCCCGTCCCGCTCTGGCCCTCCCCTCCTAATAGAATCTCTTCTTATTATATAGTTCAGAATTGGTAAGAATGAGATTATGCAGGGTCTAACTATTCATCAGTGTATGAAAAAATCCACAATAGAGAATTACAACGACAAGCTAATTTTGTGTCGCAGTACTCGTGATAAATTTGTGTCTAAACTAATTATAATAAAATGATATCTGGTTGGTTATTTGATGCATATGCTTTAAATGGTAGCATGATTTTCTGGATAAAAAAAGATAATTCATCTACAACTATAAGAGTGGAAGATAAAAGCTGGAATCATAAAATCTATGTTGCTTCTGAAAAATCTTTATTAAAATCTATCATTGAGAATAATGAAATACTTTCGATGGTAAAAGAATATCATTTTATCTCGAAATATGAATTGATAACAGATACGAAGAAATCCCAAGTTCTTGAACTGGAGTTAAAAGATCCTACCTACTCGTTAAAATTAGCAAAAAAAATTGAGAAAATGGGAAGATTTGGACAAAGCCGATTATATAATGTAGACATATTACCAGAACAATCCTATTTTTATGAACATGATGTTTTTCCCCTCATGAAATGTAAAGTTCATGTATCTAATTCAACACTCAATTGGGTAGATAATGAAGATGATGTGTGGTCTACAGAATATGAGTTACCATTATTTAATAACATACACCTAAAAGTATATCCAAAAACAAAGGAAGGAAGGATACCTAGATTTACAGATGTAATTGCATTAGTATCTATACAAAAGGGTGACACAAGTAAAGACATTATTTACATTCAGGGTTCTGAAATAGATATTTTATATCAACTTGTTAAAGAAGTAGAAAAAATTAATCCCGACTTTATTCTCACAGAATATGGCGATTCGTTTACATTTCCTTATCTGACACATAGATCGGAAATCAATCAGGTAGATTTAATCCTAGATAGAGAGGGCATACCTTTATGCAGACCTAAGAAAGATGGGACATCATATTTCTCTTATGGCAGGATGTATTTCAAACCATCAGCTACAAAGTTACTTGGAAGGATACATATTGACACAGATAATTCATTTGTTCTAAATGAATCTGGTCTTCAAGGATTGTACGAACTTGCCAGAATTTGTAGATTGCCATTACATTCAGCATCCAGAGCTTCTATTGGAAAGTGTATGAGTAGTCTACAATTCTATAATGCCATGAGAAACAATATACTTATTCCATGGAAGCCCACATTGGCAGAACATCCAAAGTCACTTGGAGATCTTTTAATTGCTGATCGCGGTGGTTTGATATTTGAACCAATTATGGGCGCACATGAAAAAGTTGCTGAACTTGATTTTGTTTCTCTCTACCCTACTATAATGTTTAAAAAAAATATATCTGCTGAGACTATAATTTGTAATTGTTGTTCTCATTCTAAGTTACGTGTTCCAGAATTACTAAATTATCATATATGTGAAAAAAGAAGAGGGATAGTACCTTTATCATTAGAAATATTACTTAAAAAGAGAGCATATTATAAAGACAAGAGAAATTCAACCTCAGATCCCGAATTAAAAAAGATTTATGATGCGAGACAAACTGCTCTCAAATGGGTTTTAGTTACAAGTTTTGGCTATCTAGGTTTTAATAATGCCAAATTTGGTAGAATAGATGCACATATTGCAGTATGCGCTTTTGATAGACAGATTTTATTACAAACACTAAGGATAGCAGAATCACAGGGATTTAAAATCCTTCACGCCATAGTAGACTCCATATGGGTACAAAAGAAAAATCTTGTAAACAATGATTATAAAAGTTTAAAAACTGAAATAGAAAACAAGACAGGATTTCCAATTTCATTCGAAGGTATATACAAGTGGATTGTATTTGTTCCTTCAAAGAGTAATACTATTCTGCCAGTTTCTAATCGTTACTTTGGTGTCTTTGAAGATGGAACTGTGAAAATGAGGGGGATTGAAGCAAGAAGACACGACACTGCCGAATTCATTTCAAATGTTCAACAAGGAATCCTGAACATAATGTCAGAAGCTAATTCAATTAAAGAAGTCAGAGATTTGATGCCAAAAGTCAGAAAGTTTTTTCAAATGCATCTAGAACTTTTAAGATATAAGAAGGTTCCCATAAATGATTTGGTTCTAACAAAGAGGATATCTAAAGATGTAGATGAGTATAAAAATAGAAATACGGTGGAACTGGATGCATTACTCCAATTAAAGCATGCAGGCAAATCGCTTAAATCAGGACAGATTTTGAAATATGTGTTAACAGATTATTATCGGAAAAATTCGAGAAAAAGAAGCGTCCCGGTTGAATTGATAAATTCAAAGACCGTGTATGATGCAAAAAGATATTCTGAATTATTGGTAGAAACCTGTAATTCTGTCACAGAACCATTTGGACTAAAGTTGACAAATGAATTATAATTTTACATTAGATTATGTATGAGATGTTTACTTTTAGTACCAATATCTAGAACGACTATTTCCATCTGTCAGTTTTTGCAAGAGGGTCGATGGAGTAACTAAGCGGAGCATCATATTTTAAAGAAAAATTTTTTAATATAATCAGTATAACTAACAATCAAAATATCTTAAAATATTGCTCATTTTAATTACCAAGTTGGATTTTATTTTCTTCTTTTCTTGGCCCATTTCACTTTCAATTGATCCAATAATTCAAAGTTTTCATAAATAAATGGTCTTGTTTCTCTCATTCCTTCTATTATTGATTTTGCCCTCTGCCAAAAAGGACTTGGGTTAAAGACATCAAAATAAAGATTAGTGTCAATCATTTGTCTTTTTACCAAAGTACCTGACAGCTCAAAAAAACCACAAACACGAATAAAATGACATCTCTCCTTAGATGTACCATGATATTTTTGTTTATATTCTTCGTAGCTTTTTGCACTAAAATCTTCCAAAAACCAAAGAATGGAATCTCTGTTTCGATCATAAATCTCGTAAAGTGAAAATAGGGTATCTACCTCTCTATCTGCCAACAATAGTTAATAGGAAATAAGGAATTAAAATATTTTTCATAACTTGGATACGAATACTTTTCATTCGACTCAAACTACGAAAGTTTTGAGTGCGGGCTACTGCTACGTCTGCTAGGTCTTACGTACTTGAACAAGCAATACCGGCCATTAATTTATTATTAATTATATCAAATGAAGCTGGCTTTTAAGATCCTTTGCCCGGTTTCTAATTGTCACTTCTGTTACTCCTGCTGCTTCTGCAATGTCAATCTGCCTTATTGTTTTCCCATCCAGCTGAAGTGATACATATAATACCGCTCCGGCAAATCCCATGGGATCCTTTCCGGCAGAAAATTCTTGCTCGAGAACCTTTTTCATAAGGTCTCTAGCATGTCTTATTGTCCTTTCACTCAACTCAATTTTATTTGCTATCTTGTCTATACATTGGAAACAATTTACCTGTGGTATTTTTCTCTGCAAGTGAAATACAATTTCCCTGTAAATTTTTGCAATAGCCTTCTTTCTTATATTACTGGCTTCTGCAAGTTCATCAATTGTTCTTGATACACCCAGTTCTCTACATGTTATATAAAGACATGCCACCAGGACAGCGTTTATAGTTCTACCTCTTATCAATCCAACTTCCTGGACCTTTCTATATGTATATGCGGTTTTTTCAACTACGGAAGGTGTAAGGCCCAACTTATCCTTCAATCTGTTCAATAACAAGAAGGCAGTTGTAAAATTACGAGAAGAACTATCGCGAAACATAGTCCTTGAATCCCATATCCTTAGTCTATTCATTCTAGCTTGCATACCTGAATCAATCAATTGACCGGTAGAATCTTTGTTTGTTTTGCCAATGACTGTTGACAGATTCATATCGTGAACTGCAAGAGAAAAAGGCATTCCAGTCCTACTCTTATCAGTTTCGGTATCCTTGAAGTTCGTCCACTCTTTACCAATTTCTTCAATACTATCCAGAACTACTGTTCCGCAGTTACTACACACCAATTCTCCCGATACTGTATCAGTGACCATCTTATTTTCTTTATTATTGCAAGTCGAACACGTAATTACTTTTGACATTATAACGAATAAGTATATATATACATCGATCAAGTATTTAAAGATTTTGCTCTGCTGGAATTACTTAAAATTGTACTCATACCAATGTGAGGATTCCCGCAATTAGTTTACTTAATGCAGGTTTCAATATTAGTTATGATACTTTTATTGAGATCTTAATATTCAAAGCTAAAGTCACCCAGACAGAAAAATTCAATTAATTGAAAATGATTTAGAAACTTGATCCCTTTTATAATATATTGTATATATAATGGTAGACTGACCATGAAGGTCGAATCAAATTCAAAGTTGATGCAATATCAGCTATTTGAACAAAATACACAGGATATCTCAATTACAGATAATCTTGATAATGAAATAGAATATCCAAGATGCCATGATGTTATGACTTTATTCTCTGGTTTCGATTTTCTGTACTATCAGTGTGAAGAGTGTCATTTACCCCTGTACACATCATCCAATCAATTTGTTAAACTGTGATTATGAATATTTCGAAATTTAAGGAACCTTGCGCTACATAGAACATTTATTTTATAGTAACACAATATGATCTTTGTTTAAATGTTTGGAGTAGAGAAATCTGTAACTTATTTGCTCATTGTCGGATTGTTTGTTGTAATATATCAAAATACTTCTTGCTGTGCTGTTGTTTATTCTCAGGAAGCCGTATTGAAATACACAAAACAAATAGGAACGAAGGGCATTGAACAAGGACAGTTTAACACTCCGCATAGTCTCGCAGTTGATAATATTGGTAACATTTACGTAGGAGATACAGGAAACCAACGAATTCAAAAATTCTCTCCAAATGGTACGTTCATTTTGAGTTGGGGTTCTGAGGGAAGTAATGATCGACAATTTTTGGGTTTGCATGATGTTACGGTTGATCCTGAAGGAAAGTTCGTGTATACTGTGGAGCTCAAAAATCATCGAGTTCAAAAATTTGATTCTAATGGAAGCTTTATTACAAAGTGGGAATATAACGGGACAGGTGGTCGCGACTTGAATAGGGCGCCGCACCAAATAGCGGTAAATTCTGTTGGCAATGTCTACCTGACCGATCGAAATGGGAACCAAATTCTAAAGTATTATGATAATGGTACTTTTTTAGGAACTATTGGATCAGCAGGTACGGATCCGGGAAAATTTAATGGCCCTCATGGAATAGCAATCAATTCTAAAGATAATATTTACGTTACTGATATGAAGAATTATAGAATTCAAGTTTTTGATAATAAAGATTCATTTGTAAGACAATGGGGGTCTTCAGGGAATGGATCAGATCAATTATCTGAAACTGTTCCAGGGATCGCTATTGATAACAATAATCATGTATATGTCATAGATAAAATAAAGTCTAGAGTTCAAATGTATGACACCGCGGGCAAATATTTATCCAGTTGGGGATCTGACGGCAATGGTACTCAACAGCTACACATGCCAGAGGATATTGCTGTCAATAATCAGGGTGATATTTTCATCACTGATACTAGAAATTCCAGAGTTCAGGTATTGCATGTAGAATAATAAAGACTTATTGGGATTCCTTTAGATTAGAGGTATTCGTTGTTAAAAAAAGTAAGAGCTATATCTAATTGCTCTGCTTCATTTGAAGATCACTTTAGCTCCATCCCTGACTTTACTGAAAATATTCAGTTCTTCGTTATTATGCGCGATAATTTTTCCCACTATATTTACAGGAGAATAGGCCTGTATTTCTCCGGCTTTACTAATGGGAGTTGGTCCAAAAAAGAGACATAAGGCTTTTCCTTCAGGCCAATATGCGAGGTCGAATAAATTTACTGTTATTTTAGCATTTTCGGGTACTTCTGCAATTTGAGTCTCTTCTGTATATAGCTCTTCACCCCATCTATGAATGCTGACTTCAAGAGGTAGATTTTCAATAATTTTTTGAACGGTTTTTGGAGAATGCGAATTATCCAGTTCTACTGAAATCTCTCCCTCAACGTCCTGAAAAATCACTCTAATCTGTTTTTTCATTGTTTCTACAGAACTTGCATACATCTTAAATTCTCCTACGATCGACAACCCTTGACCGGTGCCAGGGTCTTGTTCTAACTTTCTGTTTGCATTCTTTACAACGCAGGACTAGTTTTGGATATTTCAATTCACATGTAGAGCAATAATTAAAAAAGTCATAATCAATTCTGCTAGGAATCGGTTTTCTCTGACCTTTCCTTCCATTATTTTTTAGCTGGTTTGGGTCTAAAGATTTATGGTTCTGGGAAACTTCAATTCTGGTATCATAAAATGAACCTTCAAGTAGTTTTGAGTTGGAATTACCCTCCACACCCTGAGATAGTTCGTTACTATTGAATGATGCCATTAAATTCCCTCATAGCAGGAAACAAAAAAAATAAAAAAATAATTTAGTTTGACTAGCTCGACTAGTCAATTTTTATTTCTTTGGATTTTGATTTTATAGGTTTTTTGAGCTGTATTCTTAATTCTAGTATTCCATTGATGTAACTTGCCTTTGTAGAATCAGCGTCTAATTCTTTATTCACTGGAAGCTCTGTATGATATTTCTTGTTGCCTTTTTCGGCGTGTATCGTCACCAATCCTTCTTCCATTGTTACCTTTACATCCTCTTTAGTTATTCCAGGCATCTCCGCCGTAAATATCATTATATTCTCTTTTTCGTTGATTGACGTATCTACAAGTGGCTGGCGAACGGTACTTTGTTCTACCAATCCTTTGGCTGAAGGTCTTACATTCCCAAATTCTCTTATGTGAGGCTTTCCCTCTGGTCCTATCGTAATTTGATATCCATAGTAGTACGGTAACGTTTCTGATCCTGTATCACCAGATTCTCTTACTGTCCTGAATACTCTGTTCAGCATGTCTTCGGCTTCTGAAAATTCCCTATCTATTTGTTCAAAAAATCTATCTCTAAATCCCCATGGATCTTTCCACAATCTAGCATTTCACCTTACATTATGTAATGTCTATTACAATATATATATATTTCTTCTATAAATAAAACCTTTGTGACTTAACTTCAATAAACGCTGAATTTTTTGTCCAAATTCGATCGGATGTTAGGGTGAATCCTTATTCAATGGAAAACAATTCCAATATTCTTTTATATGTGCGAGAGAATTCAAATCCAGAATTTGCTTGCTTCTCTCATCTAGAACCATAATAATTTTAATTGGTTTTTCAGGAATATTTCTAGTCATCTCATCTAATTTCATTATGAATCACGAAGGCGGTGTCTTCGCAAAGCCCGGAAAGGATAATCCCGGAAAAGGACACGGAAAAAATAAGAATAATGATTCAGGAGGTGATCGGCCAAAAGATGCGCCAAAAGATGCGCCAAAAGATGCGCCAAAAGATGCGCCAAAAGATGCGCAAAATAAGATACAGGTAGAAACAGACATTTACAAAGGTTTTGCTTTTGATACTGACGGCAATAACGTTAGTAAAAACTTTAATTTAGCTGCTGTTGGAGATGTTGGATGTTCAAGTAACGCTGAAAAAACAGTTAACAATATTCAAAAAAATGAACCTGAATTGGTATTGCCATTAGGAGACCTTTCATATCAAAAAAGTGCCAACTGTTGGTTTGATATGATGGCACCACTTAAAAATAAAATATTCATAACACTAGGGTACCATGATGTCAATGATGGACAAGCAAAAATAGATCAATATTATAAAAGCTTTCAGTTAGATAAACCGTACTATTCATTCGATTATGGAAAAGTACATTTTATAGTAATGGCTTCAGAATCGAAATTTGAAAAAGGTTCTGAGCAATATAACTTTGTAGTGCAGGATCTTGAAGAGACATCAAAAAACAAAGATATTAATTGGGTGATAGTAACCAGCTATGGACCATTTTACACATCCCCATCTAAACATACAGCGGAAAAAGATCTAAGGGATATCTATCACCCACTGTTTGAAAAATATAATGTTGATTTAGTTTTGCAGGCACATAATCACAACTATCAGAGAACGTTTCCAATATCATATAGCGCCAGTGATAGTTCCAAACCAACAGTAACCAATCAATTTACTACGGATTATAATAGTCAAACAGATGGCATAGTTTTTGCAATAGTAGGCACAGGTGGAGAAGGTTTCTATCCTTTGGATGGTCAAGCATCTTACACTGCCACTCAATTTGACAGATTTGGATTTCTAAATATAGACATTAGTAATGGGAATCCGCATACCAACTTAACAGGAACATTTTATGACAACAAGGGTGACGAAGTAAGAGACCAGTTTACAATTGAAAAGGAAATTAAAAAATAAGAATGCAGAATACACTCGAGTCCGATATCAAGAGAAAGATTATTGAATTTTGAGTCTAAATAAAAAGTGGACATTAATTCCATCGTATGAGGAAGTAAGTGATTCTTGTTATTAAAGGGGGCCGATTGCCGTAGGTAAAAAACCATCTATAATATAAGCAATGATCCATATTATTACTGCCACTACCAAGGCTTTCAGCCACCCCATGCGATAGATAATCCTTAAAGCCAGAAGCCATGCTATTCCACCCAAGATCCCTGAAAGTAAAGGATCTTCTAATCGAGTATATGCAATTACATAAACTATTGAACCTATTATTGCAGCAAGTAGAGCCGATTTCACGCTCCTTCTTTGTCTCATAAATAAAGTAGCTACGTAAATAACAACAGTAGAAACCAGTAAACCAATCAAAAACTGAATTATTATTGAAGCATCAAGATTCTCAACTGCCATAGATACGTCAATTCGTGTATATTGACTTTAATAAATGGTTGGCGTCTCAATCAATTTAACCGATTTATAGTTTGTAAACCAATTAATGACATGAACAAGTCCAAATCAAAGACAGTCAATATTATAGATATAGACACAGGAATTTCCCATGAGAATTTACAAAAGATTGCCAATATCCTGAATGATGATTTGGCAGATGAATACGTACTTTTGACAAAAACGAGGGATTACCATTGGAATGTTGAGGATCCAAGATTCAACGATTTACACAAATTTTTTGAAGAACAATATGAACTTATAGATGCATCCATAGACGAAATAGCTGAAAGAGTAAGGGCTTTGGGAAGCAAGACAAGGGCTACATTAAAAGAATTCATCAATTCTTCTCAAATACAAGAAGACATAGGTTCATTCCCCAATGCAGATACAATGCTATCGAATCTTTTGTCTGACCATGAAACTATAATAAAGACACTTAGGAAAAACATCAAGGAATGTCAAGAGTTAAATGACGAAGGAACAGCTAACTTTCTAACAGATAAAATGGAACAACATGAAAAAATGGCGTGGATGTTGAGATCGTTTATAGTCTGAGCTTTGATATTCTTGGCAGTAACTGAATTTTTAAACTTTTTTTGAACTAATACTACTTCCAACTATACATATTGCTTCATTTGCTAGTTTAATTCGTCCAGTATCCTGGTCAACAAATCGTTGTTTTGCCTGATCAGTAACAGCATTCCATATCTCTTGTTTTCTCTCTTCAGTCTCGTTAGCTAACATTGTTCGAACAGGAGCAACAATGTCCTGATTGAATTCTGTGTATTCCTCAGCTGAACTAAATTCAAATACTACCCTAATAGTTTCACTTTTAATCTCTACAAATCCCGCTTTTTCTAAAGATTTTTTTAGGGCGTCTATGTCAGCCAAGCTAAATGGACCGGGAATTCCCTGACCCAGTAGTGGTGCGTGAAGTTCCTGTCTAGCAATGTTAATAGGCATGCTTATCAACGGAACTTTTGACGGCTCGGACCATACAGCAGCTGCCAACTTACCTCCTGGGACCAACAAGCGTAGCATATTACTCAATGCGTTATCTAGATTTGGCAGGAACATAAGTCCCCATCTGCAAATAATTGAATTAAATGCTTGATTTGTTTCCAGCTCAAGGCTTTCAGCATCAGTCTGTTTAAACTCTATTACTTCATGCAAGCCAGTGGATCTTGCTCTCTCTTCTGCAATAACCAACATCTCTGAAGAAATATCTGTAGCAGTAACATGACCGCTTTTACCTACAATTTTTGCCGCACTGATAGCTGGCTCGCCAATGCCAGTTGCTACATCTAATACCTTGTCCCCTGAATCAACATTTGCCAGTTCAATTAGTCTGTCGCTAACTTTTTGTGCTCCATTCTCAAAAGTTTTCCACCATTTTTGCCATCCCCTAGCTACGCTATCCCAGCTTTGTCGTTGACTTAGCTTAAACTCATTAGGATCAAAATTAGAATTGCTCACAACTAGTACTCGTAGCGCGAACCTTATTTAAAATTGCCTTGATACTATCCTGAATACGGGTTATTCAATCAAATCAGATTCAATGATATAGTGTAAAAAAGACTCCTTACAGCAATCCAATGAGTTCAGTTGCTAAATTTTGATTAGAGTTCCTTTCACGATCTTTAAATAAATCCTATTTCGCTAAGATTCTATATGCATTTGACAAGAACGAGTAAATTTCTAACGGCTCCAATTATCGTAACGTTAATCATAATGGTACTATATCCTGGTCAAATCCAAGCTCAGCCAGACTCAGTTACACCTAAAGTGGTTCACGCAGGCGGTGGAAATGCTACATCACCTATCATAAATTTCGTACCCCAACAAGTAGGAATCAAGGTTGGGGAGAGTATAATTTGGGATAATCCAACGCCCGTGGCTGAACCGCATTCTGTAACATTCATGAAAGACAAGAAATTTTTTGCGGATTTTGTAGCTCCATTTATTGTTACAAATTCAACCGAATTTCAGTCACCTCAACATGGTTCCAATACTGAACCAATCATTGTACCATCTCAATCGGCAGATTCAAAAGTAGTCTTAACCGTAAACGCAAGAGCATTCAACCCTGTGACTATTGATTCAAAAGGTAACGCAACATACCTACCCCCTAATTCTCAATATAGTATGGATGGTACTGAGAGCTATATTAATTCCGGCTGGCTCTGGCCAAATGAATTAGCTCCTCCTGGTGGACCAGCGATAAATAACTTTACAATGACGTTTGAAAAAGCAGGAACATATAGTTATGTTTGTAACGTACACCCTTGGATGACAGGATTAGTAACTGTAAATTAAGTAGATTAAACTGATGTATTCAAGCATTCATCGAAAGCTTGACGATATGCAAACTAACTTGTAACTACAGAGAGCTGAAACTAAATACTCTATCAAATACTGCTGACACTGGATATTAGAGAAAAAAAATAAAATAAAAGTAAAAAGAATTCAAAGACTCTTTTTCTTTCTTATCATTGACT
>JAHEZK010000028.1:0-1394 GCA_023251115.1 Nitrosomicrobium frigidum (SeqCode)
GATTTGAATGAATTTGTGCGAAATATATGGACGAGAGAAAAAGTCTTAATATCCGATATATCTATAGTTTTTTGAAACTTGTTTTCAAATCGGAATAACGAGGCGCTTTCAAATTCAAATATAGTAACATTTTCTATTGTTATTCCGACCTATAACGAATCAGAGAATATCTTAAGATTAATTAGTGAAATTGAAAAAAATCTACCAACAAGCGATTTTACCGAAATTATCGTAGTAGACGATAATTCTCCTGACGGAACAGGAAAACTAGTTGAGGATTATATAACTAAGAAAGGGATCAAGGCTAAGGAAAAAAATTCATTGCACCCAAATAATCATATATTGAAAGTTGTTCACAGAACTGGAAAAGAAGGATTAATTCCTGCAATACTTGATGGTGTCAGGCAATCAAGTGGTACTAACTTGTTGATAATGGATGCTGACTTTTCTCACCCACCAGAAGTGATACCAAAAATGATGAGCGAATTGAAAAGAAATCCAAATTCCATCGTTATTGGTTCTAGATATATTGAAGGTGGAAAGGTAGTTGGCTGGCCAGCTAGAAGAAAAATCCTGAGTAAAGGTGCTTCCACATTGGCTCGTCTAGGATTAAATGTTAAAAGTGTAAAGGACCCAATGTCGGGATTATTTGCATTGCGTCGTGAATTAATACAAAATATTTCAATAGCTACGAAGGGTTACAAAATACTGCTTGAGATTCTTGTAAAGAATAAAGAAATTCCAGTAATAGAGGTTCCCTATACATTTACTGATAGGCAGTCTGGAAAAAGCAAAATGAACTACAATGTAATAGTGAATTACGCTGAAGCTATCTGGCAATTATACCAACATGGACAGAAATCAGATCAGGTCATGATAAGTGAGCAGGTAAACAAACGCTCTGTTCGGTTCATCTCTAAAGTTGGCCGATACTATACAGTAGGCATTTCTGGATTAACTATTAACTATATTGTTTCATTTCTCTTGGCTAATGATGTGGCAAATTCCATCAGACTGTTGTCAAACGTGTGGTATCTAGAGGCATCCATTATAGGCGCAATCATCTCATTGACTTCAAACTTCTTCTTGAACAAATATTGGACTTTTGAAGATAAGAGATTTGAAGTCAGGTCCACTGCTAGACAGTACCTCTCATTCGTAGGTATGAGTGCTGTGGGATTGATTATCCAAATTTCTCTTTTATACTACATGGTTGAGAACTTTGTTCCATACAGAATATCATTAATTGTGGCTATTGCTGTTGCTACCACAATTAATTTCATATTGAACAAGAAGTTTACATTCAAAGAAAAAGTTTGGGCATAGATGATTTCTTGTTTTAGGTAAATGAAATATTAAAACAATTGATCTTGTACAACAGTAAGAAATTTGGA
>JAHEZK010000028.1:1494-20813 GCA_023251115.1 Nitrosomicrobium frigidum (SeqCode)
ATACTATTGATTAGAATATGGAATCAGGTAAATGTATTACATACTGAATTGGGTTAGCTATTAAGGTTCAATGCACAATATTTACGGATCTCCAGTACTTTTTCAAATCGAACAATAAAGAAACAGAGTTCAGATTACAATGTATCACTTTCCAGAAATCAGAAAATTATGATTAAATAGAAAACGCTCCAATACTCTCTTAGTGTATTAGGCATAATCAAAAAGATTTTCTAGCAGAGAAATTTATAAACAACATTTGTGGTTCGAAACTAATGGGTTTGAATAGGCATCTTGCGCGTTTACCAGTATGGTTTTTAATTTTAGTCTTATCATCAGGTTTAATAATGTCCTATGCTAGCCAAAGTCTACTATCAAAAGTATCGGCTGATCCATTTGAGATTTCCAATGTTGTGGTAAAAGATACTTATTTGATATACGTAAAACTTAAGACAAATCAAGGTCAGGGCCAGGGACAAGGTGGACCACCGTCCGGATGTCAGCCCGGATTAGGTCAGCTAGAAAAAGAAGACTTACAGAGTGATTATGCCCTTTGCAATCCTAGACTCGAGAACATGAAAAATAAAGTGACTAATGACGAATTAGATGATAATTTGGTAAGTCAGCTAAGCAAGAACATTGACAAAAAAGAGACTATATTAAAAGATAAACTAGAGAAATTAAGAGAGCGGATGGAAAAAGCAATATCAGAGGAAGAGGAGCAACAACCAATACCTCCTGATGAACAGAAGAAGGTTGATGATGATGATAAAAAAACTCTAGAAGATCACAAGTCGCTAACAGGCGACAACTGTAGGAGCGGAAATGTGCTGGATGTTGCTTCGAACGAAGAGGATCTGAAGGTTTTAGCAGAATGTCAGGAAGCCACAGGTGATGTAATGCACACTAAAAAGATGGATGATGGCGATTACAAATTTTTACTGAAGTTAGACGATAAATATGAATATCTCATAAACGACAAAAACAATGAAAAAACTGATGGTCTGCTCGTAGTAGAAGTTGTTCCTGATGATCAGAACATAGATACTGTCGGCCTCCCAGAGTCAGGCGACAAGGTACATATCTGGGGAGCTTGGGTAACTGATAAACCAAAAGGATGGCATGAAATTCATCCCACATGGCAGATAACTAAAGAATAGTCTGCCCAATTAATTATAAGACATGTATCACAAAAACTGATGGACGACCTCGCCAACTTTAACGTAAAATAGCTTTAGTGATTTTTTAGTCGTACTTTAATAGTATTGATGGTAACGAGTTATTTTCTATATTTCATCCAAATTAAAGGAGACCGAATAAAGCCTACCGATAGTACCCTACGTCTTGTCCAAGTTTATCTAGTTTAGATTAGTTGTAGGAATTTTAATGCGTATATTATGCCTAGTGATGAGCTTGCAATAAGCATATGTCTCCATGGCATAGCATGCAATTTTGGACCTTCCAACTTTATCTGATGATTATCTACTATGTGGGTAATGTAATCTCTCAATTTTTCATTCCATATGTTATACTCTATCTTGTGTTTGTTGAGTATAGATTCAATTTCATAAAGAACAGGTGCTCGGACAGAACCAATATGTTGAATATACCTGCGAGAAATTTCCACCTCTGCCTTTATGGCTATAAATCCCTGCTGAATATCAAGAAGACGTAGATGCATTTCCCAGGGATATTTTAGCTTTTTAGAAAAACCACTTCCGATTTGCGTTGGTTTCTTGTTTTCGAACTTGACTTTTTTGAATCCTTCCGCAAACAAAGTTTTTATCAATTCTTCTTTCTTTATCTTTACCATGAGACTCAAATGATCAAATTGTATTTCTTCGTGTTGAATAAACTCACTTAAACCCTTAAGCAAGTTTATTCGTCTTGGATACCTTGTTAGGAATTCTGACATCCTACTAACTATGGTGATGCTCAGAAAAGGTATTAAAAGTGTATGGAAAATTGAACTATTTCTAGAAATCAAAGAAAGCGCATACTTCGGAGATATATGTCCACTTTAGGACTCACAGTCATGTCCTTCATACCAAGTTTTCGCTCTGTTGGGGTAACCTTGACTCCCCTAATGACTACAATTGGTATGGATTCATTGCTCTCACCCATAACAAAAACACCCATTGTTGCCAAACAATCTGCAGTCGCCTTAAATGTTACCTTAAGTTTTTTCCCGAACAAGTCGATTTTACCTCTTTCATCACTGACAGGTTCAAAACCACAGACTCCTATCGCAATGCCAGTGCAGCCAATCCTAGTTGGCATCAGCCTGCTATCAGATATTACTATTCCAACATTTATTCCTAATTTTTTAAGGATTTTTTTGCGCAGATTCTTCGCAGACTTGAAAGCGTCTTCAGGATAAAGTACGATTTTTCCAGCAGGACAATTTGATTTATCAATCCCTGAGTTAGGGGCTATCATCCCATCATTGATAGTAAGCAAGAACCCTGGAATTCCTGATACTATGTAATTAGCTTGCTGCAGAGCGACTTGGGTGATTTTAGGATTCATTTTGAATTTTGAGGCAAGGCTTTTTGCTCTGGTAGATACCTTGACATTTTTCAAGTCAACAAGAGAACTTTCGCTCATTGAAACAAACTTGCTTGAGACAACTAGAATGTCATTCTCTTGGAATTCAAAATTTGAATCAATTATGGTCCTAAATAGATCAAAACCGACATCTTTTTTTCGGATCCTTATTGGAATAATTTCCATTTCCTTATAAAGAGCACCATCACAATATTTGTGTTCAGGAAAAATTATTAAAGTCAACGAAGAATTTAGGTTGATGTCTAAAGAATGAATATTACTGAAAAAATAATTGCACGGGCTTCTAATAGGAATTCAGTGAGTCCTGGCGACGTAGTTTTCGCCAATGTCGACAAGTTAATGATTCACGACGTTTCTGGTCCCGGTGTAATCAAGGTTTTTGAAGAATGGTCAAAAAAAGGAATACAACTTGATAAAGTATGGAACGCCGATAAAATATGGATAGCTGAAGATCATTTTGTTCCTTCAGCAGACAGGATTTCTGCAGAAAATATTTCAAGCCTTACTAAGTGGGCAGAGAAATTTGGGATTAAAAAACATTTCAAGTTCGGTCTAGGGCAGTATGGTATCTGTCATACACTTTCACATGAGGAGGCGTTAGTGCTGCCTGGAGAATTTTATGTTGGAGGTGATTCGCATACTAATACAACCGGTGCTCTTGGGGCATTGGCAGTGGGTCTAGGACATACTGACATTGCTTATGCAATGATGCATGGACGAATATGGCTAAAGGTCCCAGAAACGATATTGTTTAAAATAATTGGTAAAAAACCCCCACACATAATGGCCAAGGACATAATCCTGAAAATAATTAGTGATATTGGAACTGATGGGGCAAATTATAAGACGATGGAATTTGCCGGAAACGTGGTTAGCCAAATGAGTATGGAAGAAAGACTGACGCTTACAAACATGACTACAGAAGCTGGGGCAAAAAACGGCATAATAGAACCAGATGCTGTTACCGACGAATACATTCAACAAAGAACTGCAGATTCGTATAAACCAATCCTCGGTGATGACCCACATTATTTAGAAGAGTATACTTACGAAATCGAAAAACTTGAACCTCTTGTGGCAAAACCTTATTCCCCACAGAATGGCGCGGCAGCCAGAGAGTTGCAAACAGTTGAAATCAACAAGGCCTATATTGGCTCTTGCACTGGAGCAAAACTAGAAGATCTTAGACAGGCTGCACAAATTTTGAAAGGCAAGAAGGTAAAAGTACGAACTGAAGTTTTACCTGCCGCCCAATCAATTTACATTAAAGCAATGAAGGAAGGGTTGATCGATATATTTATGGAGGCAGGTGCAGTTGTAGGTCCACCTACCTGTGGCGCCTGCTGTGGAGCTCATATGGGAATTTTGGCAAAGGATGACATATGTATTAGTACAACCAACAGGAATTTTCCAGGTAGAATGGGTCATGTAGAATCTCAAACTTATCTTGCCTCTCCGTTGGTAGTGGCTGCTTCTGCAATCAAAGGCAAGATTACCGATCCTCGGGATGTGTCCAATTGACTATGAAGGGCACTGTTCATAAGTATAGTAGAGACAATATTGACACAGATGTAATACTGCCCGGGCCTTATCTAAAAATCCATGACCATGCTGAGTTATCCAAGCACGCTATGGAAGGCATCGATATTGATTTTTCAAACAAAGTCGGCAAGGGCGATTTTATCCTGGCAGGAAGTAACTTTGGATGTGGATCGAGTAGAGAGCATGCTCCTATAGCCCTATCACATTGTGGAATCGGTGCCGTACTTGCACCGTCATTTGCAAGAATCTTTTATAGAAACTGTGTAGATGGTGGATATTTGTTGCCCCTTGAAATTGAAAAGTCTACTTTAGAACAAATTTCAGACAAGGACACACTTGAAATAGACTTGCAAAATAATCAAATTCATGATATGACAAATAGAAAAAAATTCTCAATCGCTACATTTCCCCCATTGATAAAAAAAATAATCGATGCTGGTGGCTTGATGTATTATAAAGAATGAGCAAGAAAAAAGGCAAATTAGTAGAAATTTTAAGTAGAGCAAGATTCTATGATGATGTAAATCTTTACCAAGTCGCATATCGTGATCTTGATAAAATAGTAACTGTTCCTCTGAAAGAGTTTATTTTATTATCCGGAACATTCGAACTGATTCCAATAAGTAGAATAGTTGAAATAAAGAAAGGAAGTATTGTGGTCTATCAAAAGGCAAAATCGAATATATAATAAATAAATGATATTTGTATTGGACCATTTAGGCTTCTTGCAAGTACCACCCTTGTGGTAGTAAAAGATTCTTGAAGGGTTCTTCGCCAACATGTGTTGCATATCGCCATATTTTTTGTCCACCAAGCCTGTCGAATCTGCTACTGATTCTGTTCAGCGCTCCTAATTCGTTATCAAGTAAATTTTTACTGGCCTGATTTGAATATTGACACGAAAATTTGCAATTTGAATCAAGTTCCACAGTCGTTCTATCCTCTTTAATTACAGGATATGCGCGACAGGCAAGAGGTCTTGACTCATATACGAGACAATTAAAACCTCCATGTGGCGCGCGATTATCACTCTTCGTATCTAGGAATGGGCAATAGTCACCGTCGATATTACCCATAAGCTGATATGCGATGACTTGGCGAGGACCGTTTGTTTTTTTATTGACGCCAATTCCCAATCTCGGAAAAATGGTGATGCTGGTTTTGGAGTTTTTAGCTAGACTTTCAACTTGCTTTTTCTCCTCCGGCAGAAGAAGAACTCCTATTTTTCCGTAATCTACCGATGGATAATATTGACGGTATATACAGCAGTCAGAACAGTCCTGGATACAATGAAATTCCCTAAGCATTTTGCAAATCAGTGTTCTTTATTAAAGAATGTTCAAGACTATTCTCTTCAAGTTCATTTAATTTTAGAAATTTCACATCATAAACAGTCTTCATTCTTTTGTGGATATTAAGTTCAAATGTAGCTTTGGTACTAGAATCATCTACATTATTTTCCAGAACGTCCTTATTTTCGATTTTTTTTTCCAAGGATTTGTAAAGCGCAAATCGCAATATCGTTTTTTGATCAAAATTCTTTTTGAACCTTAGATAATTTTGAGTCAGAGGATTTTTCTTGAAAAAACCAACATTTTCCTTTGAAAGGAGATTCTTGCCTTTTTGATATAGTATGAACCAATAATCTTCTTTTTCTTCTACGAATCTCAAAATTATCTGGTCATCTGGCCACCAATGAATATTCTCATTCCATATTTTTATCGCAATTTTTCTATCATTATAAAGTATTAAGATATTCATGATAATGTCTGTGTATCTATACCCTATTCCCAAAAAATCCGATATCCATCTCTTCTCCATTTTATCCAATTTATTAAAACCATCAAGTAAACTTATCTAACAATCTGTTGCTTCAAGGAGGGGTTAATACCTGCCTCTGGTTGTCTGAAATCATAGTGACCTAATAGATTATTGAACAGGCATTTGAAAAAGATTTGCAACTGCCTCAGAGGGATAACAATAAAACTCATCATTGGCAAGTCTTGTAATTGTAATTATCGGCAAATAATTTAAAGTTTGAGTTATTGAAATTTCGAAGTGACCTTCATGTTTTTTCTATGGCTTCAATATGACATTCATGGCCCCTGTGGGCTTCGTTAATATATGAAGCTTCTTCTTCTGTTATTGGGAATTTTTCAATACTCAAGTTTTCCTTGCCTTCTTTTTCTAAAATAATTTGCTTGCATTCGTCGCATACTAATTGGAGGAATATCTTGCCCATGCCTAAATTATAGTTTGAAGGTTATTTAGACCATCGCTGAGAATATACTTTACTTCTCTAATCTATGGCTCTGAAGGCTGGTTTATTCTTGTATCTTAAGAACAGGAGGTACGTAAGTAAAATAAAAACAATAGCAGTTGTGACATAGGCAATGTCTGTAAGGCCTTTATCATCAATAATTCTGCAGGGGAACTCTCCATTAGAACATCCGGCCACAAAAAAAATCAAATTCCATATTGAATGAGATATTATGGCAAACCATCCTTTTCCGCTTATCCATGTTCTTAGACTGCCAAAAATGGACGGTGTTACAAATAGCCAAGTTAAATAGGAAAGACTATTTACCTGTACACTTGGCGTATTTAGAATATGCAATGTAGCCCAAACGATACCTCCTGAAAGAGCTACAATACTATTCCCTGTTACATAAAATGGAATTCCGAAAAACAACGTCTCTTCAAAAGGACCTGCAAATATTACAGAAATGACTGTTAGGGGTATAGTGGGTTGTGTATATTGATTAACTACTAGATCGACTATTACTGAGCCTATAATCATGATTGCAAAGCCGATTAAATGATAAAATAGTATCATAATTATCAGGTAATATATAGAATTTCGTCTATACTTTGAAATCCACGAAAGAGGATTAAAATCAGTTTTCAAGTCAGAAAATAAAGTTCTTGATGATGACAATTACTGTGATAATGATGTGGAAAGTCGAAGATATTTACACGTTTTGTCTACTTAGAGGCAAGACTTCGACTTACCTTACGAAATATTTTTTTCAAGTTCGCTTATTGTAGTTATGGGAAGAGAACAGGTAAAGTCCTTACAAACAAATGCAAATTCCTTACTACTATCATTGTTTTTATCCGTAAGTTTTCCCTTGAAATAGGGATATTTTTCTAGCTCCGACAACGCGGCTTGATTTACGATTGCTGTAATTGCATTAGGAAGGAACCTTCTGTTTATGTGGTTTCCAAGCTCCGAGTGTCCGTCCTGCTTTATTACGGAAATCTCAATAGGTGTCTTAATACGTAGATATATTGCTGAGAGTAACTGACCAAATCCAAATGGATTTCCTGCCGCTGCCTTTGACATTCTTTGAATCATATGGTCTGCTTTTGAAAGGAAATCTTGATTTTGTGTGTAGTAATATAACTTTATCAAATTGGAAACGGCGACTGAATTTCCACTGGGAATCGCAAGATCGTAGTGATTCTTTGTTCTAACAATTAACTTTTCGTTGTCGTCAGGAGTAAAGAAAAAATCATTTGTTTCACTATCCCAAAAATGGTCAATCATTGAAGTAGTATACTCGATGGCTCTCTGAAGATAGTAAGATTTCGAATCAACACTAAACAAATTAATCAAAGCCTCTGTATAGAAGGCATAATCATCAAGATATCCAGAAATCTTGGAAACATTATTGAAAACCCTATTAAGCCTGTTTCCATTTTTACTTAGATTATTTTCAATAAAACTGACGGCTTTTTGTGCACATTCAAGATAACTTGAATTACCAGTTACTTTATAGCCACTGATAAAGCCCGAAATCATCAAACCGTTCCAAGAAGTCAGTATCTTTTTATCAGTACCTGGTTTGATTCTTTTGAGTCTGATTTGATAAAGCTCCTCCAATGAGGATTCAATCTTTTCTTCTATCCATTCTTGAGCTTTGGAGTATCTTTCAGATAACCTCTGTATGGATGTATACTTGTGTAAAATGTTCTTACCTTCAAAATTACCCCCTTGGGTAACTCCAAATCGATCAGCAAATATCTCAAAGATCTCCGGACTTAGGATTTCTTTGAGTTCTTTATAAGACCATACATAGTATTTTCCCTCCTCGCCTTCAGAGTCTGCATCTTGTGAAGAGTAAAAAGCTCCCTCATGTGACATCATCTCTCTTTGAACGAATCTGAGAATTTTTTGAAGCACGTTTAAATAGTTACGACTTAAGGTAATCGAGTATATCTCAGAATAAAGTATTGAGAGAAGTGCATTATCGTATAGCATTTTCTCGAAATGTGGCACTAACCATCTTTGATCTGTGGAATAACGTGCAAAACCGCCTCCTACATGATCATGTATGCCTCCTGAATCCATCTTGTCAGCAGTAAAATGAACAAAGTCTCTGTATTTGGTGATGCCAGAATAATCATACGACCTTAATAAGAATAGTAAATTTGAAGCGTTTGGAAATTTTGGTGCGCTACCAAACCCTCCGTACATATTATCAGCCAGTTGCAACAGAGTTACAGCTGCCTCGTTTATAATTGTATTTTCTAATTTAGAATCATTATCAGATACTATGTCTGTAGAGGAATTCTCTAACGCAGTAACAAACTCTTGACTAGAAGTAATAACTTCATTGCGTCTATTTCTGTACCCATCCGACAATCTTAATAACATTGTACCAAATCCTGGTAAACCATGTCTGCTTTCGCTAGGAAAATATGTTCCAATGTAGAAAGGCTTTTGATCGGGAGTTAGAAAAGCCGATAATGGCCAGCCTCCAGTTCCAGTATACATTTGACAAGTCCTCTGGTAAATATCATCAATATCAGGTCTTTCCTCTCTGTCGACTTTGATATTAATATAATTTTCATTCATTATTTTGGCTATATCGTTATCTTCAAATGATTCATGCGCCATAACGTGACACCAATGACAAGAGCTGTATCCAATACTCAAGAAAATGGGTTTGTCTTCTTTCTTTGATCTTTCTAGCGCTTCCTGATTCCAACCATACCAATCAACGGGATTATATGCGTGCTGAAGTAGATAAGGACTAGTTTCATTGATTAAACGATTGGGTTTCTTAGGCCCAGAGTTTTGGTTATCATCCACATATGCCTAATCGAGAATATGATATTTAGACCCTTTCATTATTGGATTGAAGATTATCACAGTATTTATTTGCGGTGCTATTATGGACAGAATAAGCATATAATTATGATTTGGTAGTAAATATCAAGTAATTGATACGAATTCACTATAATAAGAAGGGACTAAGAGTTCTTGCAATTGCAGAGAGTTTTCGAAAACATGACACGAAATCCATCCTGGCAGGTATCGTAATGCGACGTGATTTTGTGGTGGATGGTTTTGCATACGCGGATACAACGATAGGTGGAAATGATGGTACCGACAAAATTATCTCCATTATCAAAAGTCTCAGAAGAAATGATATCAATTGTGTTCTTCTAGGAGGATTAATAATTAGTCTGTTCAATATTATAAATGGTAAACAAATTCATGAAAAAACAGGGTTGCCCGTAATAGCAATATCATATAAACAATCATTCGGTTTGACGGACTCGATACACGGAATTGATGAGAAGCAAAAAATTCTGGATTATTTGAGACTTGAAGATAGAAAACCATTGATGTTGTGGACTGGAAAAACAGTATTTGTTCGTCAATGGGGAGTAAGTTTTGCTGATGCTTCGAATTTGTTAAACTCTCTAGTTATTCAGGGTGCCAAGCCAGAGCCACTCCGACTAGCAACTTTGGCCGCTAGAGCATGTAGAAATTATCGTAATTGAATTATCAAAGAATTTGATACGCTGGACAGGCCGGGAATTTGGATACCAAATACCATGCTTCGTCATGCATTCGTTCACTAATAGTTTATTCTTTTGACTTTGACGTTGATTTTGGTGTGTAGCGTACATATGCATCATAAAAAATTTCGTTTCCATGACCTGTTACGGTATGCAAAAAAGAGATTCCAAGTACAACCTTTGTTTCATTTTCCAAGAAATTATTAATATCTTGTTCAAGACCATGTGGTTCATACGACCTGAAAAATTTTATCCTCTCCTTAGGCATTATTTGTTATAATGGAGATAAAAAAGCATTATATCAATATTGTCAAATCAGCTTTATTTCTTGAGTGTGATCTATTTTACGTGCCACTTCATCAAATATTTGACGATCTTTGTTTGATAGACAGGCTAAGCTCTATTCAACAATTCCGTTTCTTTTTCCTTAACGATTGGTTTTATCTTATTCATGATTACGTGGTGAAAGTTCTTTGTGCTTACATCAAGGGTAAAAATTATTACGAAGCATAAATGATTTCTAGAATCAGTTATGGGTATAGTTATCCTCAGCAATTTTTCATAGCTTGAACATGTATAATCAATTTTTCCTAATATTGACTGCCATCTAATTCTTGTATATTGTCTGGTAACTGCAGCCAGAGCATATTGCGCGGTTTGCTCTTCATTTAACAAGGGTTTAATTCCTTTTCTTTCGGAGACCCCCAGAATTGTTCCATGATGGTCTACAATGGCTGCAAATCTAATGTTTTTATCAGTTTTTGTAATTGTTTCGCAGAATGATTTAAAGAAATTTGACACAGGTAAAAACTAAATTGTCGGTGTAATAAATTTTAAGGAATTTGGGAAAATATAGTTAAAGATTACTGCCTTAGAGTAGATCAAAAAAATAAATAACGTATTTTTACCACCTATAGTTAAACAGGATACGTGAATTGGCTTCTAAAAGAAAGCTTGCAATTGATTTGGATTCTGTTCTCGCAGATACCATGATAATTTGGGCAGAGGAATTCAACAAGCGTAACAACTCTAGCATAACTAAAGATAATATCATATCTTGGGACATCTCAAAAACTCTAGATATATCTTTAACTGAAGTTTCGGACATTTTCACATATATCTGGGACAAGAAGTGGAAAGATATACCATCAACAGAACCCTCAATTGGTAATGTAGTCTCCAAACTTCACAATAAAGGCTTCAGAATCTCTATTCTTACAAAAAGGTATCGATCCTCTGTAAGCAATGTTATAAAATGGCTAGATTTACACAAGATTCATTGCGACGATCTTTTGTTTGTTTACGATGATGCTCCAAAAACAGACTATCCCTTTGATATCTTAGTTGATGACGCACCTATCAATTTTAGTGAACTAGTTCAGCCTAGGATAGGAATTCTCTTTAACCAACCTTGGAACAAGAACTTTTCATGGCCGGTGAGAATTAATGCTCTGAGCGAAGTGATTAATATGATATAATTTAATCATAGAGCTAAATATCGTAAACCTGGAAAATTTTCAATTACTGCTTTTGGGTCACGGTTAATTTATCTCCCATTTAATCACTTTTATCCAGTTCAATAATTAATATACACAACACGTTATATCTGAAAATAATAACTCGATACTTCGTCCGTATTTGTAAATCCAAACTATTGAAGAAAGAAACATTAAGTATTCTTTTGGTTAATTTCAGGTTAGAATGGCTGAACACGCTATTATTAGTAGCAGTAAACTATATTCAGGCAAAATATCGCTCAGATTGGACAAGTATCAAATGGGCAATAAGATCCTCGAAAAAGAAATAATAGAACATCAAGATTCAGTTGGGATAATTGCTTTGGATAAGAAAGACAATATAATATTAGTAGAACAATTTAGAATTGCAACCAGGGATAATCTACTTGAAATTCCAGCAGGTAAAATTGAAAATGGTGAAACTCCTGATACTGCTGCGCTGCGTGAGATGAATGAAGAAATAGGTTTCTCTGGAAAATTAACTCCGCTATTCCAATGCTATTTAGCTCCTGGATATGATACCGAGAAAATGCACTTTTTTCTCGCATCAGAACTCAAGTTATCAAAAAAGCGACTGCCACAGGATGAAGATGAAGAAATTAAGATTAGAAGAATGAAATTGAGCTCTGCTTTGGAAAAATGCCTTTCCGGACAAATAATAGATTGCAAAACTATCGCTGCAATCATGATGATCTTGAAAATCAAAAAAAGAGCTTAGTGCAACATCGCCACCAAGAGGTCATTGAATGAAAAGTCTATAAAACAAGGACGATAATCTTCATTATGTCTCAAATAAAGTACAAGAAATTATCGGGAAATGAATTAGATGAAATTGTCCAGAATATGAAAGGATGGGAATTAAAGGATGAGAAATTGCAAAAATCATTTAAGTTTACAAATTTCGTCGAAGCGTTTGGATTCATGACGAGAATTGCCCTTGAAGCGGAAAGAATGAACCATCATCCGGAATGGTCAAATGTCTATAACAATGTGACAATTAAACTGAGTACTCACGATGCTGGTGGAATTACAGATCACGATATCAAGCTAGCAAAAATTATTGACGATACAAATCCAGAGTAGATTAACTCAGTCAATATTTAAGACAGTATATCAACGGCTGTCAGAGTCCTTTACTTTTACTAGTAACACTTCACTCATTAACCAGTCACAAAACTTCTTCAAATTTTCATCAATGGTACACCAGAGATGTACGGAACCAGGCAATATCTCTATCCTGCCTTTATCCATTAATATCTTAAGTCCCTCTTTACCTTCATACATATACGCATCCTGTGGAGTAACATTTCCTAAAAATTCAATTGCCTTTTGTTTGATGATTTCTCTAGGTATTGGGAACCTTTTTCGGAACTTGTCCACAACCAGGCCCAAATTTTCTGTACCATAATTTTCTACATCATAAATTTTTTTTCTATCTGGAAAATGTAAATTCAAGATCACATTATGTCTTGAACCTGTAAATTCTGCGAGTTGATTCGTCAATTTATATGCAATATTAGGGCTTTTTTTTAACGACTCTCGAATTTCTTTATCATGGTATTTAATATTAAATAACAAATCTGAGTGCAAGTTAGTAAAACTCATTGAGAATTAAAGACGTCGAACTTTATATTATCGTACTGAACAACTTGCAACTTCAAGAAATTCCCTTTGTATTAGATTGGTTAAGTGTAGCCTAATGCAATTGGTAGAGTCTAGAAGACACTTATATCTTGATTAATTGTATTATGAGAACAACCCATGTTTGCAGCAGATTCCAGTTCCGAACGAGCCACAAGTATTGAAGATTATCAAAATACCTGTATGGAGTTTATAATTGACATTAGTCGGGATTATAAAGATTGGGTCGATAGGTATCAATTAAACGATGATGAACTTACCAAAAGAAAAAATTCCATTGATAGTGTTGTCAAAACCACTAATGAGTGGATACAAAATTACTGTGATACAATAAAGAAAGTAGACATTGTCATGAATGATGGCATAAATAAGATGGCAGAAAACACTGCAGGTTATCCATTTGAATTTGAAGTTTATGTTAATACTGAAAAAAGATATGTAAAGCATTCTATCGGTACTATCCCACTGAGGGTAAATGCAATTCCAAAAGAAGGACGAATGATTAGGGTAGGCAATTATAGTAAAAGCGAGTTATTTCTTATTGCATCAAGCGCTCCGATATCTTATACAGTAAGTAAGGAAAGTATGAATACGGTTGATATCCTAGACGACTACATAACTCTCGATGCATCCAAATGTGAAAGGGGAAATATTATTTCAATCACAATCATTGTTGAAGAAATAAAAGACGATTATGTCTCTGAAAGCAGAGGATATTCGACTGTTATGATGATCATTTGAGTTACCAATTAAAGGGAAAAATCAATCATATCTAGGATACAAGGTCAATAATTTGAACTAATATTTATTACAAAAGAGGGCAATAATCCCTCAATTTCTGGTTGTTTTAATTGTGACTTTTAAAGAATAATGCGCTTGAGACAAAGAAACAGTTAAAATAAGCAATATTTTTTCCATCAATAGATGCGCTGCGACGGTCGTCCAGTTTGGTCTAGGACATCAGATTGCCAATCTGGTAACCCGGGTTCAAATCCCGGCCGTCGCATCTGTTTCTGCTATTCAATGTAACTATTTTTTTCCTCCTTTTATAATACCAATTATTTGGTTGTAGGCATCCATGGCGCTATCTTTTTTTGGAAGTTGAATAACAAGTAGGTTTCCTTCAGAAGCAGTTTCTGTTGTAGAAGGTGCAATTGCAACCAATCCAGTATTTGCCAGAGCTTCAAAAAATTGTGGCATTTCATTAGCGTATAAAAGGTAATTTTCGTCAAAATCATAATCAAGGTAAGTCATCATTATATCCACAAAAACGTGTTTTGTATCATGAAATAGATCTAATAATACATCAACAGCCAGTTTTTTCCCAGCAACTTTTTTAAGTATTTCATCATATCTTTTGGAATCGATATGGATACAAGGAATTGGACATCCATTATAATCAATTAATGATGCATCGTATCTGTGCAAATTGTTTTTGAAATCTTCCAATGTGTTGAAAAATCTCTTGGGCATATTGTAGAATATAACTAATAATTTACCAAGTTATTTATTCATTAGTTCATTACCTCATTAGTTCATTAATTGATTATTTAAATGGCTGAGATCCTCACGTTAACGCAAACCTCAACCAAATTGAATGGAAAGAGATGGTCAGTTACCCTAGTGCTTTCATCATCTAAGTAATCAGCAAAGAGTAATCTTCATCCCATTGTCAATACTTGAAAAAGTGAACTATTAACATTATCTTTGATGTAAAATACTTGATAATGGGTAATCAGTTGTATTACACCATAATTTAAATAAAAAAAATATGATAGTTTTTCATGTCGTCAGAAGAATTAGTTTTAGAAAAGATACTCTCCACCGGTTCTAATGGAATAAAAAAATCCGATTTAAAAAAGGAATTTACCTCATTTGACCTCGACCAGACTCTAGAGAATCTCGTCAATATTGGAAAAGTATGTGTTGATAAAAAAGGAGCGGCATATTTTTGCTGGACTGCAGAAGTATATGTCAAGCATCTGAATAGCGTTGATCCAAAATTTAGAATTTTACTTGAACGAATAAAAATCATTGAAAGGAAACTGGACACTCAATCTAACAGTGTCAAAGATGCACTAAACGGTCTGATAGAGGTTTTAAAGTCTGAAAATTCCGAATTACCTAAAGCTCTTGTCAATCTTGACAATTTCAAAATCGAATTTGATACTATCATATCCAGATCAACTAGTTCAATAGGTTGGATTGAGCTAGGAAACGTAAGAAGTGAGCTAAGCCAAAAATTTGATTTAGACAAGAATGAATTCTACGAACTTGTAGAACAGCTAGTCAACTCCTATCAAAATGAATATGAACTATCAACTGGAGGAAGCGAAGGTCTAACTCTGAGAGGCTTACTACATGGCTATGTGAGAGGGATATGAGATTGTATCCCTACGGTCTAAAATTAAATCCATATCCTAGCAGTCCTACCCCCTCATATAGCGATTGTCAAATTCTTGGGGGAATGACTCACAAGGATGCAAGAGAGGCCATAGTTACCTGCATTTCTGATTTGTTTGCAAAAGTGAATGGATCAAACCCAACGGATAAAGATTTCAGATTGATTACAATGATTCAAGATGTGGGCTCAGGTAAAACCCACCTTGCATATCACATTAAAAGTATGCCGGACTTGACAGAAAAGACCGTAACTTCCTATGTGGATCTTTCCCAAGTCTCACCTAGAGATATTCACAACATTTACGATTCAGTCTTAGGAGGTTTTAGTCACGATGACATTGAAGGTTTGAGAAGAAATATACTCTATTTTTTATGTAATAAGGCTGATAATAACGGTAGCTCGGTACGGAAGGCACTTAATTATGGCTTCATAGATAGCTTGAGTGGTAACAAAAATCTCAAACGGAGGGCAGAAGAAATCCTGCAAGGGAAACAGAAACTAAATTTTGAGCATGTGCCAAAACTACTTGCCTCCGACTTTTCAGACATTGAGATTGAAATTATCAAATCATTAATAGAGGATAGATTGAGTAACGACGTTTCAAAAATTAGGTCGCTTGAGGGAGTGATAAACAGTTTAAGAGCAATAGCCGATATGAATTTAAAGTTATTGGACAAGATAACAATATTTCAATTTGATGAATTTGATTCTAAAACAGAGACATTGGAATTTATTAAAGCCATAATAAATGCTCACATACCTTCTTCGATACTAATGTTGATACTAACTCCGTCATCGTATGAGGAGATCAAAAAAGGAAATCCATCCGTTTTCGATCGAATGGAAAAAGCAAATTACAAAATTGATCTTGCGGGTTCTAATACATTTGGTGAATTAAAGGACATTATCTCGGAGTATTTAAGACATTATGATAACAACAAACAATTTTCGCCCGATCTTGAGAGTGATCTTGGTAGCAAAATTAAATTGCTGTATGACGAGTTTCCAGATTTCAGAAATGTAAGATCAATGTTGAACATCTTTTATCACTCCACAGAAGAGGCGTCAAAACGTGGTTCGTTTGTAATTGATGAGTCAATAATTGACGATACTATAAAGAATATCTATCCAGGTTCTAAAATAAGGGGCAGTTTAATGAATGTGCCGTTATCTGATTTCATCCAGATAAAAAAGTGCGTTAACAATATGGAAGCAATCGAGCCTAACGTTCGTGAAGCAGTTAGAAACCTCCTAACATTAACAAATCATGAAGGATACGTAAATGAATTGAATTATGACAATCTTGTTGGTGAGGGAATAGATTTAACTTATAATGACAGTTACGGATCGAAAATAGCAGTATCGGTAGTCATGGAGGATGAGCCATCAAAAACTCAAGCTCAAATTTCAAGTGCATCAAAATCACTTAACATTGTGGACAAACTTGTAGTGTTGACGAGTAGTAATATTCGCACTTTTGGAGGTCCTTCTAGAAATGGGAATAATAATGCAACGGTAGTTAACATGGACAATGCGAAAATTGTAGACCTGATATATTTCAATAATAAGTATAAAAAACAGGAAATACTAAACGATGACCTTGAAAGAGCAATAACCCTAGCACGGTCAATTAAATTATGTTGATCTTTTTGGGTTAGGTTATTTCTACATGGAAACATTACATCTTCACGGTAGTGCTTCTATGGTACCAAATATTGGAAAGTGATCGCTGAAACCTGTAGTTGGTAGACGATGTTTGGGGATACGGCCCGCGTTATTCCTTAAATATTCAAACGTCATGGGAATTCCCGTTTGTGCCGGATGATATCTCTCGGGGTCTTTTGGTACAAAATAGTCATTTGAAAGATTGTCTCCAATGCTTAGTCCCTCATTGAACACTCTCACATTTTCTAGATTCATCTTTAGTTTTTGTATACCCAACAAGAGCCCCCTTGAGATCATGAATTGGTCAAAGAGATTAGTAGAATTACTACGCCAATGATAATAGCTAAAACCAGAAAGATTCCACATGCAATTGTAGAGTGGCGTCGTGTGCTCTAGGTAATGTTGTTTGTCTGTTTTCTCTCTATCTGTATTTCTGAGAATTTCCAAGACTTCATTTAATTCAGCGTATATGTCTCTATCGTTCTTAGCCCGAAGATATTTAGATATACTCTTGTCAAACGGATCATCATTAAAATCTCCCATTAAAAGTACGTTTTTGTTCCAGCGATCATTAATCATGTTGGTATATCTTTTGTCAGAAAGAATATCATGTGGCAAATACTTGAGCTCTGCAAAAGGAATTTTTAGCAAATCATCCACAATTTTCCCACAATTTTCTGCAACCATACATCTTGAGAATTCAGTATCGTACTGATCAAAGCCATCTTTCTTCCCTCTTCTAGAAGGCCAGTGATTAACCAAGACCAAAAGTTCGGCATTATTCTGTCTTACTCGTAATTTGGCCAAAAATATATCCCTTGTTGGGTATCTAAAATTTATTCTAAATGATTTGGTTTCAATACAGTCAAAAATATCCTTCGCATATACCAGACAGGTATCAATCCCTCTTATGTCAGAACCGTCAATGTATTTTGCTACTTCAAAATAATCTGGTCGTACTTTCTCACTTAGATCTCTTGCGAGTTTTTCTGATTCAATCTCACAAAAGCCAATCAGATCAGGAGGATTACCATTATTCATAATCTTCAAGGGTTTGCTAAGATTCTCTATCTTCTTATCGAGAACCTCTCGCGTCCATCCTTTTTCGGGAATAAACTCCAGATCTGTTGCAATTTCTCCAGAGTTAACATCGAAAAGATTTTGTAAGTTCCAAAAAGCAACGCTAAACTCCATTATACTAATTCTATTAGATTATGTAAATTAGCATTTCTATAAACTTATGATATCTACCTAATCAAACATCTACCAATACTCTGGAACTATCAATAATTGTTGGAGAAAAAATCTGATTGAATTAAAGACTACGTTAGACGTTTAGTTTTGCCAATCGTTCTTTTACGACATCCTCAAAGTCTTTGTCTTCGAATAGTGAGACGAATTTTATTTTGTGTTTTGCTTGCAAATTGTCTTTTCCGCCTCCTCTATCAATTATGGCTACAACTCCTAACATATGCTTCCATTTTGATTGTAGCACTTGAATTGCTTTTAGAACTGAATCACCTTTTGTTATAACATCTTCCACTACGACAACAGGTTCCAAAACATTTCCTTCTATCATATTTTGCAGGCCGTGACCTTTTGGTTGTTTTCTTACAAAGAACCAACTAATGTTCTCATGTTCAAGACTTTCCCTCGATATTGCAACTGAAATCGAAATAGCGCCAGTTTCAAGACCACCTACTGATTTGACTGGTCCCATTTTGAGCATTTCTTCGAGCATCAGAATTCCTGTCAGCTTTAACCCTTCACCATGAGCTAGAACTTTCTTTAAATCGTAATAATGATTGGTTTTTTGGCCACTTGAGAGCGTAATTGGTTCGCGTCGAACAACAAGAGCTTTGTCTATTATAAGCTCCTTCAATCTGGCTTTCTGATGATCAGGAGCCATCAAATATCAGATATCCTGCTAGAATATAAATTAGACATCAGAATCCTTACTTCCGGCATCGTATTGTTTTCGAGCATTTCTGTTCCAGTAAGGACTTTTACATCTGGCACATGAAATAGGTGGGTTATTTGGATCCCTATCTCTTGATAACCACACATGATCACAGACATCGCACTTGAATGCCTTAACCGTGATTATTGCCACACTCGACTATCGATCTCTAAACATTACATACATTGGGTATAGACTAATAGTATATAGG